>NZ_JBJPHS010000076.1:0-32906 GCF_052939495.1 Phormidesmis sp. 146-12
TCAAAGAAATTATGCTGATTCAAAGTCCCTCAGAATGGGGGATTTAGGGGGCGAATTCCCTGGCGACGAAGCGAAAAAGTTTATCGAACTGATGTCTTTTTAAGGGAGGCAGCGGGGATCTCCGAGTCTCTATCCTTACAACAAAAGACTTTTGAAACTTCCTCTCAGGAGGTCTTGGTAATGATAAGCAGAATTGGGGAGTTTAGGAAGCAACCCAACTCTGCAACTAAAGCGAAGAACTTTGTCGAATTTACATTGACGTGGATTTATTGACCGATCGTTTGTCCCGGTGTATCGATCTTGATGGCTCCCAGATCTGTGACGCGCTTGTTTCTGGGTCGAAAGTAGAGTGTCGGTTGATTGCCAGTCCGGGCGAGTTGAGGGTCAAAGCTCATGGCATTAGTTCCCACAGGTTTAATGTTGTAGAACAAATTGTTTCGCACACCAACTTTTGCATTCAACACATCCCCTGCATTCCTGACCGAGTTATAGAAAATGTTGTTGCGAATCTCTTGATCCGGAGTTTCTCCCTTTTCATAGTAGAACAATCGCGTCTTAGAGTCCGCGTAAACGGTGTTGTTGTAGAACTTGAAATTGGGCATTCGACCCAAAAAATGCACTACCAGCGTCGGGCCACCTGTCTTCTCAAAAATGTTGTGATGCACCGTGAGATTCTTCTTTCCAGGGCCAAACATTGCGATCGGATAAATCCCCCCGCGCACATAGTTATGATCAAATTCCAAGTTATCGCTATCCGCTTCGCAAGCATAAAACGGATTGTCAGTACTACTCCAAAGATTGTGATGCACCCGCAGCTTAGTTGTATCAGGAGTCACCAGTGAAATCGTACTATTAAACTTTGAATTAGAGAGTTCGCAGTTCTGACAAGTCTGATGCCACAGTTCAAACGTTAGTTGTGGAGACGAGCCACTTCCATAGGCGTGCCAGTGATCGACTTTAATATCCAGATTATAAAACTTGACGTTTTTGAGAATAGCATTGGGGCCTTCCCAGGGTCGATCTTTGTTCCACTGATCGCTATAGGAAACAATGCCCGATCCGCCGCGCGCTCGACTATCAATGTCAAGATCATGAATCTTAAAATCAGTCAGGTCAGCGATCGTCATCGTTGCGGTTTGTTTGCCGCCTCCCCCAGCGACCCAACGATTATAGGAATTGTCCGTCATGACGATGTTGTAGATTTCGCCATTTTTCGCCCGTTGGATCGACAGCGCATCTTCTCGATAGCCATTGATGATCAGATCATGCAAACTCAGTCGATCGGCATCCAAAATCCATAGGGCCAGCCGATAAGCCTGACGTTTGCCATCAAGTTTAAGCTGGTCGATCGTCACATTCTTCGTCTGAAGTATCTTCAACCCGCCTTGAATCGTGGTGCGATTGACCCCTGACCCTTTGAGATGAATGCCCGACGGCACCGCTACATCACCCCCCAAGTCAAAGGTTCCAGCCCCCACAAGAATTGTTTTCCCTTGATTAGGCGGCACAGAAGACAACGCTTTATTCACCGATCGCCAGGGAGCCGCTTGAGTGCCCTTTCCCTGATCGGAGCCATTAGCCGCAACATAGTAATCTGCTTTGCCCACCGGAGCTGCCGCATAATTTGCCGCACAAGACGGCACCACCGCCAGCATCATCGCCAACACAAACAACATCCGCACGATCATTTTTCTCATCTTGCTGACCTCAATACACCAGCTTGTGAGAATTGATCTTAACGAGAACTAGATGAAGCGTTGGTAAAGAAACCGGAAAACACAGATAAAGAAGCCATTCAACGTTAATTGTCTAATCATCTAAAGTAATTATTTAAGGATAGAGAGAGGGACATTAACACCCTGAACCAACAGATTTTTTCATCCCTCTCGCGAAGCGGATTACCCCCCAGGGGGAACAGATCATCGAAGACAAACCCTCACCCCTACCGGGGCACCAATCGCTGACGACCGCCCACCCCTGGATTAAACAGCGCAGCTAACTCATCTTCAGACAAGCGATCGAGTTGACTTTCTAAGGCATCTTCACTGAAATAGTAGCCCCGATCGGCAGCCATCTGAATAAAAGCCTTGGGGTCACTCGTCGCTTGCTGTCTTGCTTTAAGCGCTTGGTCTTGCTTTACAGATTTAAAGAATTTAGCGGCATGATGCTCAGACATGGTTCATACCTCGCTGTGGTGTGTTTTTTAAGTCAAAATCACTGGTTTTGGAGACACTGCCCGCTTAACTGGATTCTGTCTACTTTCAGCCTATGAGAATACGATCGAAAATGACGAATTTCGACAGCAAAGTTGATTAACCTGTGAATAAGGGTTACAAAACTGGTGAAAATCTGCCTTCAACAAGCCTCTAATCCGTAGATTTTGAAGTTATGTAATGAAACTACTTACTTTTTCTCACAGACACAAAAGTATTGCTTTGTGTAGTCTATTGGTTAAGAAAACGGGTGTATTAAAACTTCTCAACATTGTTTATACACCGTGTTCTTGGTTAGTCATTAGAGCACGAAAGCGGCCGGCTGTAGCATTTCAAACTGTTATGGCTGGCATTCCTACTCATGATTACCGTCCGTTCGCGTTTGGGTTTCACTTTTCACTCAGATCAATGACTTGTTGTGTTCCAGTGAGGATTTACGATGCAACTCGAAGATATTTATCAATTCTTTAACTGCCCTCCGCCTACCTATCTCAATCCAGAGTTAGCCACCTGCTATGTGCTTTCTGTCTTGCTTCAGGGAGATTCGTATGGCTCTGAGTTGATGAAGTCGCTAGAGCAGCGTTATCCCAACTATCGCTTGTCTGACACCGTACTGTATCGCTGTATTCGATCGCTCGAACAAGAACAAGTTGTCACCGCTTATTGGCAAAGACTTGAAGGGCGCGGCCGACCCCGGCATATGTACTGTATCATTCCAGAAAAGCGTAGTCAGGTCGAAAATCTCGCTCAACTCTGGAAAAAGTACATCGATTCAAATTAATGCTCTTTACGCTCGCCCGATCGCCTGTCTCACTACTTCCAGAGTTCTTGTTGGGGGCGACCTGACCCGTCCTATATCTGTCTCGCACCCCAATGAGAATGGCGATGTTTGAGCAAATGGCCGAAGCAACGGCGGCAATTCTATATCTCTACGATGAGAAAGAATGTCGAAATCTTTATGTCAATCAGCGCATTAGCGACATTCTGGGCTACTCGTCGCCAGAGATTCAAGCGATGGGATCTCAGTTGTTTGAGTTGCTGATTCATCCAGATGATTTTGTGCAGGTGGCGATCGGGCTAAAACAATTGTTGACCACAAAAGATGGAGGATTTTTTGAAACCGAATATCGGATGAAGCACGCAAACGGCGAATGGCGCTGGCTCTGTAGCCGTAACTGTGTGTTTGGTCATGACGCTGAAGGCATTCCTCAGCAAATTTTGGGAACCGCGATCGACATTACTCGCCTCAAGCAGGCAGAAGCGCGAACGCTCACCCTCAACGCCGAACTAGAACAGCGAGTTGCAGAACGCACTGCAAAGCTCAACCGCCGCGAGCAAGAATTAGCCGCCGAAATTGACGCACGACAACAGCTAGAGTCTCATTTGCGGGCTTCTCAGGCTCAACTTAGTCACGTCTTAGATAGTGCCGTCGCCTCGATTACCAGTCTGCGAGTATTTGCCGATCGCACCTGGCAATATGATTACTGGTCGGCAGGCTGTGAGATTATTTTTGGCTACACGGCTCAAGAGTTGCTGGTTGATCAAACCTTGTGGACGGCAAATGTCTGGACAGAAGATTGGGAGACTGTACTGAAACCAGGATTTGACCATATTCTAGCCGAACGCGCCGCCAGCTTTGAGTATCGGTTTCGTCATCAAGATGGAAGTATCCGCTGGATTTCGACCCATTTGACCTCACGCAGAGATCACGAACAGGATTGCTGGATTGTCACAGCGGTTGAAGTCGATATCAGCGAACGGAAACAGATTGAAGAAGCCCTGCGACAACAGATTCAGCGATCGCAGCTTTTTGCAGAAGTTACCCAAAAAATTCGTCAGTCGCTCCAGCTTGAAGAGATTTTGAGAACGACGGTCACAGAGGTACAGCGGATTCTCAATGCCGATCGCGTATTGCTTTATCAACTGTTGCCCAACGGTTCCGGTAAGGTTGTCGAAGAAGCCGTCGTTGCGGGCTGGCGCGTCACGCTGGGTGAAGAGATCTCTGATCCCTGTTTTCCAAACTATACGCAGCACTATCGCCAGGGGCGCATTAGCAGCATTGCCGATATTACAGCCGCCGACATTCAGCCCTGTCACGTTGAGTTTTTGCAGCAGTTTGATGTGCGCTCCAATCTCGTCGTGCCTGTGCTGCAAGCCGATAAGCTCTGGGGATTGTTGATTGCTCATCAGTGCGATCGTCCGCGTCAGTGGTCAGCGTTTGAAACCGAACTCCTTCAGCAGCTTGCCAATCAGGTCGGCATTGCGATTCAACAAAGTCAACTCTATTGCCAAACTCAACAGCAAGCACAGCGATCGCAGGCCTTAAATCGAGTGGTGCAAACGATTCGTCAGTCTCTTGATTTGCCGACTATTTTTGCGGCCGCGACTGCCGAAATTGCACAACTTCTCAACGCCGAACGGACGGTGCTGGTGCAGTATTTTCCAGAGCGACAGTGTTGGCGACATGTGGCTGAATATCGCAAGTCGCCAGACATATTAAATACGATCGGGCTAGAAATACCAGATGTGGGCAATCCCTTAGCCGATCAGTTGCGGCGATTTGAAGTCGTGCGCGTGTCTGATACAGACCAAATCGACGACGAGATCAATCGAGAAGTTGCCCAAAAAGTGCCAGGGGCGTGGCTGCTGGTGCCGCTAGTCGTGGGGGGAGTCCTCTGGGGTAGTCTCAGCTCTAAAACTCAACGCAGCCATGCCTGGACGGACGAGCAAGCCGACCTCGCCCAAACCGTTGCTGACCAGTTAGCGATCGCCATTCAGCAAGCCAATCTCTATCAGCAGACCCAACAAGATCTGGCAGACCGCAAGCGGGTCGAGTCTGAGCTACAACAGCTTAATCAAGAATTGGAAGATCGGGTTCAGGAGCGATCGGCTCAACTACAATTGGCGATTTCGGCGGCTCGCATTGGCACCTGGGAATGGGATCTGGTCACCAACGTCGAGTATTGGTCACCCGAAATCTATGCCATGTTTGACGTTTATAACGACGGTCAGGGAAACGTTTTTGATCACAATGGCGGCAAAATTATCGCCTCTCCCACCTATGAACTGTTCCAAAATTGTGTCCATCCTGACGATTTTCATCAGATCGATCGAGCACACCAATTGGCGCTAGAGCAGCGATCGCTCTTTGAGGCAGAGTTTCGGATCATTTGGCAAGATGGCACGATCCACTGGTGTCAGTCACGAGGCGCATATATCTACAACGAGCAGGGGCAGGCCATCAAAATGGTGGGAATGAGTATTGACACGACCACTCGCAAACAGTCTGAGATTGCACTTCAACAACAAGTAGAACGCGAACGACTCATTTCATCGATCACTGAGCGGATTCGAGCGTCTCTAGATCTCAAAGAGATTTTACACAGAACGGTGAATGAGATTCAACAGGTGGTGTATGCCGATCGGGTGTTGATTTATCGGATTTTTGCAGATGGACAGATCGCAGCTATCTCAGAGGCGGTGGCGGACTGTACCTCTATTCTAGACAGGGTTTACCCACCTAAGTTTCTGCCGATTGAGCGCCATCCCGCCTACCTTCAGGGGCAGATTCATGTTTTAAATGATCTGGAGCAAGAGTCCGTTTCGCCTGATCTGACAAACTTTTTGAAAGCGTTAGGAGTGCGGGCCAGGTTGGTGGTGCCGATCGTGCAAAAAGAGGCGCTATGGGGACTGCTGGTGGCTCATCAGTGCAAACCGCGCCAGTGGCAGCCAGGAGAAATCGAACTGCTGCAACAGATTGCTGACCAACTCTCGATCGCCATTCAGCAAGCCGACCTTTATCAACAGGTGCAGATTGAATTGGGCGATCGTCAGTTTGCAGAAGCGCGGCTGCGATCGTCGTTGCGCGAAAAAGAAGTTTTGCTGCAAGAAATTCACCATCGAGTTAAAAACAATATGCAGCTAGTGTCCAGTTTGCTCAATCTGCAAGCCAGCGCGATTCATGATCCTCAAATTCTAGAGCCGTTTCAAGAAAGTCAGCAGCGAATTAAAGTAATGGCGCTGATTCATGAGCAGCTTTATCGAGCCAACAATCTAGCCAAAATTAACTTCTCAACCTATGTAAAAAACCTGGCTGCCAGCTTGTTTCAGTCGTTGTGCACCAATCCTTCTCGTATTCAGTTTAAGGTTGATGTCGTGGCCGTTGAGTTAGATATTGATATTGCAATTCCCTGTGGGTTAATGATTAACGAACTGGTTTCTAATGCGATTAAGTATGCGTTTCAAAAAGATCGCCTCGGTGAAATTACAATTCAGTTTTCTCCCTATTCTGATGCTCACCCCGATCGTCAACTTGATGACTCTTCTGATCAGCAATATATGCTAACCGTGCAAGACAACGGTGTCGGAATGCCGATCGCAGTCGATGTACACAATACCGATTCGCTTGGGCTACAGGTTGTCTGTGCGCTGACTGAGCAGCTAGAAGGCAGGCTGATTGTCAATCGAGAAAACGGCACAGCTTTCCAAATTGTGTTTCCAGTTCCGGTACTGCGTTGGAGCGGTTAGCGATCAAGTCATTCCGTGCAAACTGCCAACTGTTAACCATTTGTGACCAATGGCTCCAAAAATTTTGATTGTAGAAGACGAGCGTTTGATCGCATTGGATATCAAACAGCGATTGGTGCAATTGGGCTATGAAGTGGTGGCGATCGTCGATCGGGCCCCAGATGCCCTCGAAAAAGTGGCTGAAAACTCACCCGACCTGGTTTTGATGGATATTCGCCTCAAAGGGTCAATGGATGGGGTCTCGACGGCGGCTGTGATGCGATCGCAGTTTGATCTGCCTGTGGTGTTTCTCACGGCTCATGCAGACGAGACAACGCTTCAATTAGTGAAGACGGTGCAGCCTTTTGGCTATCTGGTCAAACCGATCGAGACGCAAAATCTGCGGGCGACGATCGAAGTTGCGCTGACTCGACACCAGACAGAGCGAGCAATTCGACAGTCTGCACCAGCCGTTTATAGCTATCAAGTCGGGGGCAGTCTCAGTGCAGATGCGCCCAGCTATGTTATGCGGCAGGCGGATGAAGATCTGTTTGAATCGCTGCTAGCGGGCAACTTTTGCTATGTGCTGAATGCGCGTCAGATGGGCAAGTCTAGCCTGCGGGTGCGGACGCGATCGCGATTAGAGCAAGCGGGCTTTCGCTGTGTGTCGATCGACTTGACGAATGTTGGCAGCGAAACCGTCACGCCTCAGCAATGGTACAAAGGAGTCGCCGCAGAACTCTGGCGAGGATTTGATCTATTAGCAAGTGTCAACTTTAATGACTGGTGGCAGGCACAAGCCGGACTGTCTCCGGTACAGCAGTTTAGTCGCTTTGTGGAAGAGGTGCTGTTGGCGCAGGTGTCTGGAGACAAAATTTTTATCTTTATTGATGAAATCGACAGCGTTTTGCAATTAAACTTTTCGCTCGACGATTTTTTTGCGCTGCTGCGATCGTTCTACAATCATCGGGCAGAACGGCCAGAATACCGTCGCTTAACCGTGGCTTTGTTTGGAGTGGCGACCCCGGCTGATTTGATTCGCGATCGCACTCGCACGCCATTTAATTTGGGTCAGGCGATCGCGCTGACTGACTTGCAGTTTGAGGATACATTAGCTCTGGCGCAAGGTCTAGAAGGAATGGTTGCAGATGGACGAGCAACGCTGGCAGAGGTGTTTGAATGGACAAACGGACAACCCTTCTTGACTCAAAAACTTTGTCGATTAATTCATCAGTCGGTGTCCAAATCGGATCAGTCAGCCATTCACGTCACACCCTCAGACTTGATCAGCACGATCGTTCACCAACACATTCTCAACCACTGGGAAACCCAGGATGAACCAATCCATTTAAGAACGATTCGCGATCGCTTACTCAAAAACGAACAATTCTCAATCCAGTTACTTCGTCAGTACGAAAAGATTTTACAACAGGGTAAGATCAAACTAGACAACAGCAAAGAACAAATAGAATTATTACTTTCTGGACTCATCGTTCAACAAAATGATGATTTAGTAATTCGCAATCTGATTTACAAAACAATCTTTGATCAACAATGGGTCAGACATCAGCTTTTACAACAGCGCCCCTACGCCACTGCGATTCAGGAATGGCTTAGAACAAGTGATGCGACCTATCTACTTCAGGGATCAGCCCTACAAACGGCCCAACAGTGGGCCGAGGGGAAATCTTTGAGCGATGCAGATATCCGATTTTTAGCAACCAGCAACCAGCACGATCAAGCAATTCAACGTCTCACTCAGGTCAGCAAACAAGCCACTCAACAGCGCATTCTTTTAGCAATGGTTAGCGTTGCATTTGTGATCTCGACATTGTTAGGAATAGCTGCTTTTCAAGCCTCTCAGCGATCGGTCTTGTCTGAAGTCGAAGCGATCGTTCTGTCTTCTGAAAGTTTGTACGCGCTAAATCGCAAACCCGAAGCACTGGTGCAGGCCATCAAAGCAGAACGGTTGCTGCAAAAAATCGACGGTCATGACGCTCTCAAATCTCGCGTTGCGGCACTGCTCTCTCAAGGTGTCAATGCCCAAAATCTTAAGTCCGATCGCTTGCTTTCAACTGCCTGTCAGCAGGTTTCAACCTATTTACAAATGCCTGTGCGAGAGAGCGATCGCCACGCCTGCGACGGCATGAACTAAAAGTAAGGCGCTATCTGGCTGTCACAACCGATTAAGAACGATCCCCTGGTTCTTCATAAGGGCCGAGAAATCTCTCTCCGTTAAAATGAATCATATGATCTGGTTGGTCAGCCACCCAAACTTCTGTTTCCCAAGAAATCTCAGCAAGATATCGAGTCATTTCCTTACGGCTGGGGAAAGCCGTCACAAAAACTAGTCCCTCACGACTTGACTGAAAAAGCCGCTTCAACTCATTACGGCGCTTTAAGTTAACTGGGCCGTGGCTGATGACCGCTTCTACCAATACAAGCCAGCCTTGCTCTTCATAATGCACGACCAGATCTGGCATCTTACCGTGAGGATCTAGTTCAACCCCAATTTCTCGAAGCCGCTGAGTTTCATTAACAATAAACTTATTTCCAGCATCACCAACATACAACACAATGCCTCCAGGCGTAAATCTGGGACAAAATTTCTCTAAAATATCTTTTATCAAAAGGCTCTGTCCACCGGACGAAAGCTGAATTGCCTGACCATTGGGCAAATTGACAGGAATCAGCGGTATGTTTCGCGCTCTGTCCTGCAATACGTTTTTGACTAATGCTGCATAACTCTGACGAGCCTCTTCCCATTGTTCAGAGCCATAAGATCGAAGCAGAGCGCACGTTTGTTGATGAAGCTGATAACACCACTTGGGGCTGTTGATGGGACGATCGGGGCGATCAGGATTCTCAATCACTAACCCCATCTGGACAAATTGGTGCATTGTTTGTCGTCGTACTGTTTCTCGTGTATTGGGCGCGTATTGTTTGCCATAGTACTCACGAAACCAATCCATCATTTCAGTAATTCGGCGTTTTGGGTCTGTTGCTTGATGCCAGGAAGTTGTGGGGCGCACATCTGCCAGTGCTAATAAGCAAAGTGCTGAACGTTCATTCTGCTGCTCTCTAGGGGCAGAAATCTCTTTGAGAATCGCAAGTGCTTCCTCAATACGTTTACTAGCCTGAATTGCATTAGTTGCTTCGCTCATAATAGACAGAGTTGTATGAACAAGCTGATCGAGCTTCTCTTGATTGGATTCGGATATAGAATCATTGACTTGGCTCCCCAAAAACATCAAATCATTCTTACAAGGGTATTTGATTCTACGTAGATCTGTTGCATTAATTTGTGTATGACCACTAAATTGACGGAAGTAGTGATCAAATAGTGTTGAATTAAGAAATGCCGCTAACCCTCGTGCAAGGTCAGGATTCATCCCTTCTCCTTTGGCATGGAAGTAGTTGAGGTGGTTCTCTATTCCTAGGAGTGGTTGATTCATCGGAGAACAGACAGCCGCTACGACGCGACGCTTCTCTTCTTTAGCCGAAAACCGCTTCGTCAAAACATACCACCCTCTCTGGATCAGCCATTTCTGCGTTTCCAAATTTTGTTCAATTGCGATCGCCTTGCGAGGATTTTTGGGTGGAAACAAAATTTTCTTTGCTTTTATAGATTCTGGGTAAATCAACGGAACACTCGTCTCGTTCAAATAACTCCTCAAAGCTGACTTTAAGCGAAAATCTACAACTGGGCCCGTTGACACATCTAAACCCAACTCATCTAAAGTACAGGGCAATTGATCCATCTGTACTCTCAATGCGTCTTCAAGGGAGTTTGTAATAATATGAATAAATTGCTCAGGGTCATCTATTTCAATCACTGCGCTATTAGGAACAAGCCTTGTTTCTGAGAACTCATCTAATCTATCTCCAGAGTGAGTTGTGACCTCTATAAGATTAGGCTTAAGGTTTGTTTTAGCTGCGTAAAAGATAATATTTTCTTGTAGCACATCATCGTCTACAAAAGCGGCCGACCGACTCTTAAATACATGAATTTTTCTAAGCCCCATCTCTTTTAGAAGCGCTCTACGAAAAGGACGAAAATACGTGCCGTTACAAAAGCTTCTTGGCGTGATCGCGACCATCTCTCCACCATTAGCAAGTTGTACCATAGCAAGCCAGACAAATGCACTATAAAGATTGACTGTCTCGACTCCAAGACTTGAGAGAATTTTCTTGTCTATCGATCGACGATTAATCTTTTTATAGGGAGGATTTAGAATTGCATGAGTAAACTGAGTAGTAGACTCAGGAAATAGAGGTAAGTTTACTTCAACCGCAGCTTCTATAAAGCTCTTTTCATATAAGCAATAATTTGCTTTAATCCCTCTGTTTTCTAAAGCATTGCAGCATTCTGTCAGACATTGATTCAAGGATGGCAAAAAACTTGGCTCAACTTCATATGCTGTGATGCGGCAGCTTTTAATTTGATCAGAACTCACCAATAAGCGCTCTACAAAAGCGGTCGTTAACGAGCCAACTCCTGCCCCCGGATCTAGCAAATTTATATGACCCGCCAGCCTGCTAAATTGTCCTGCCATAAAACGAGCAATTGGAGCAGGAGTCAAAAACTGACCCAATTCACTGCGCTGTTTAACGGTCAGCCTTGAGGAAAAATGAATTCTGGTAATATCCGTGGAGTCTGTAAGAAAAGTGGTCATCTCAATTCAGTGCAGGTTATGAAGGCATACCACAGAAAGACATCTTAGTGTACCTAATTTCCAATTCATCCCTTAGAACTGATCCAAACGATCGCGGAAATATCGCTGATATAAATCACAGCTAGCCATTGCTTGATTGCCCGACAAATTAACTAATCCCATACTCTCTAATTTGTAGGCCGTGATCGCGTCAATTTCTACCGGATCGGTTGAGAGAATGACCGATCGAAAAGCGGCGGCTAACATAGGACGGCTTTGTAGAATGGCTAGATATCCCCGTAAATGATCGCTATAAATTCCAGTTTGAGTAGAGGCATCTTCTAACAACGCCTCAATACTAAACTCACCCAGACTCATGCAATAAAATGCCAAATGCAATAGATAAGGATGCCCGTTGACCATCAGCCATAACCGAGTCAGACTCTGCATTTTAGGCTGATCAAACCCATATAGAAGTGCAAACTCTTGAGCTTGGGCAAGACTAAACTTTTGTAACCGAAGCGGCAATCCGACATTAAATGGAGACTGATGAAAGCTCAGCGGAATGTAAACTTCTGTAGAATAAACGACCAGCAATCGCAGTCTGGCCCAACTCGCCAAATTTTTTGCTTCTTCATGCCAAACCCGCAATAAAGGGAGAAAATCTTGAGCGATCGCCGGATACTCAAACAGTCGTTGCACATCATCCATCGCAATCACAAGCGGGCTGGTCACCTGGGTCAAAATATATCCCTGCAAATAAGTTGCACAACTGACTTTACTGCCCAGATCAGTCACCCAATAATCATCTAATCTCGGCTCTAGCTGAAGTTGTTGAGTAATGTTGGTACAAAACCAGCGCAGCAAGCGATCGAGATCCGCCAAAATTTCGCTATCTGCCTGCTGAAAGTTTAACCGCACCACTGCATAGTTCTGGTCGATCGCTTGAGACAAAATTCGATTCATTAGAGACGTTTTGCCCCATTTTTCGGGGGCCCGAATCCGAATCAAGGCACCCGGTTTGAGAATTTCTGCATAAGCCTGCTCTTCCATCGGGGGTCGCGCAATGTAAAACGGAGCATCTAAGCGCAAAGGACTGCCCGGAAAATCATCGGTGTAGGGCGGCTCAGACTGACTGACTTGACCCGAAACATGCTGACGTAGAACCGATCGCAGATTATTTTTGCTAGTGCGCTCCCCCAGCACTTCGGACAAGGACTGCCACAGCCGCGACCCAATCACCCGCACATAGTCAGCATCGTAGCCAGCGGCTTCTGCAATTTGTTGATAAGTCAGCCCTTCCCAGCATTGCCGAAACACAAGTTCTTGAATCGTACTCAAGCGATTGGGAGCCAATAATTTATCCAAAAGAGCCAAGGCTTCTTCAACAGTCATATAGCCATCGTCACATCAGGGATTTTTAGACACGAAGCGATCGAACCAACAATGCTGATAAATTGAATGCAGATAAGCTCCATTTTTACGGTAACCGTCGAAAATTAGCAGTCAAGGTTGACACTAATTCTCTTAAAAAAGGCCACTTCTACAGAAGACTCTAGAGGACTTTGTTCTACTTTGCACGATGAATGCACCGAAAATGCACTGAGAAACTACGGAGCGATTGTAGCGTTGATTGGTTGCTTAAATTCTTCACCACAAATGAACTTTGAGCCGGAAAGCTTGTCAAGAAGTTGCTAAAAATATCAGCAGACGCACCGATTGGCAGGTCAAAAAACAGGAGCAAACTAACCCGAACTCAGCAAAAAAGCGACACGATCGAGAAGACATTTCCATAGGAGAATTCAGGATGCTTCGCTCTTTTGGTACGATCTTGAAACAAAAATTTAGTCCCCTTAGCGCATCTCACTACCGATGACCTATGCCATTGACTTTGGAACGAGTAACACCGTCATCACTCGCTGGAATCGTGCCACCCAGCAGCCAGAAACCCTCTCTTTGTCCGGCGTTTCGCTGCGGATGGGGCAGAGTCCCCCGTTGATTCCGAGCCTGGTTTATGTCGAAAATGCGGCGGAGGGCAAGGTTTTGGTGGGGCAACAGGTGCGCGATCGGGCCCTCGATCTCTCCAGTGATTCGCGATTTTTTCGCAATTTCAAACGAGGCATTGGCTCCAATATTCAAGGATTTTTACCCGAATTGGATGGTCAGACGGTGAGCTTTGAGCAGGTGGGCGAGTGGTTTTTGACGCAGGTTATTCGTCAATTAAAAATTACTGATCCGGAGGTGTCTGAATCGCTGGTTTTCACCGTTCCGGTAGACAGTTTTGAAGCGTATCGTCTCTGGTTGGGGCGCGTTTGTCAGTCGCTAGAAATCGATCAGGTGAGAATGCTGGATGAGCCGACGGCCGCAGCTTTGGGATATGGATTGAGCGACCCCTTGCGGGTAACTGGAACAGATCGCCAAACGCTGCTCGTCATCGATTTTGGCGGCGGAACGCTGGATCTTTCACTCGTACAGCTAGACCCCCAGACGCAAGCAAAGCCATTGGGATTTATTCTCAAGTGGGGACAAAAATCATTTGCAGAGCGATCGGGACAACGGCCCAAAGTGGCGAGAGTGTTAGCCAAAGCAGGACAAAATTTAGGCGGCTCAGACATCGATCACTGGCTCGTCGATCACTTCACCCAGACTCAAGGATTAGCCGCGACCCCTCTCACGACTCGTCTAGCCGAACGCCTCAAAATTCAACTCTCGCTACAAACGCAAGCTCAAGAAGTCTACTTTAACGACGAAACCTTTGAGAGCTATGACCTATCGCTGAGTCGATCGCAGTTTGAGCAAGTTCTCACTGACCATCAGTTTTTTGACAAGCTCGACGACGCGATGAATCAGGTGCTTCAGCAGGCAAAACGGCAGGGGTTGAGTGTGAACGACATTGACGCGGTGCTGTTGGTGGGCGGAACGGTGCAAATTCCCTCAGTTCAAAGCTGGGTGCGTCAGTATTTTGAGGTGGCAAAAATTCGCTGTGAAAAACCCTTTGAAGCGATCGCTCAGGGTGCCCTTCAACTCAGCCAGGGAATTCAAATCAAAGACTTTCTCTACCACGGGTATGGCGTTCGCTATTGGGATCGGCGCAACAACTGTCACAACTGGCATCCTTTGATCAAAGCGGGACAGCCCTACCCAATGGAAAGCCCTGTCGAACTGGTGTTGGGAGCCTCTCTAGAGCGACAGCCCAGCATTGAGCTAGTCGTCGGAGAATTGGGGACAGAAACAACGCAGACAGAAGTTTATTTTGATGGCGATCGCTTAGTCACGCGCAGTCTAGCCAGCAGTCAAACCCAGGTACAGCCGCTCAACGATCGAGACGGATCTCGCAGCATCGCTGAATTAGAACCTTTGGGAATGCCGGGGAGCGATCGCATCAAAGTCCAGTTTCAAGTAGACGATCAGCGCTTTCTTCGCATGACGGTCGAAGACTTACTGACTTCTCGCACCCTGGTCGAAGATCAGCCCGTTGTGCAATTAAGCTAATCCAGCCAGAAGTTTGTAGTTTCTTTTGATTTTTGGAATCCTGAATTCGTAAGTTACCCTGAGCACTCGTCAAGCAGCTACCAGCTTTAGTGACTATGGCATACTTATTTTTCTGGCATTGGGGAAGATAGCCAATTGCATTTCAAGCTCCGGAATCCAAGAGTTAGTCAGTGTATTTCAAGCCTGTCAGAGAAGTCACTAGCTTGTGGAGGACTATGAACAGAGTCGTTCGTTTTACCAGTATCACGCTTGTCTCGTTAAGCTGCATTGTTTTTGCTCTATTTCAAACCATGCAACCCGCACTCACTCTGCCAAAAACAAAGATTGAGACTTTACCTGTCGTCAGCGTTGCTCAAACTGTTGATTTTGGACGACACTTCCAAGAATTGGGGGTTGAAGGTTCAATCGTGATCTACGACTCGAAAAGCGATCGTGTCTTTCAACATAATCCACAACGCAATACAACCGCTTTTTTACCCGCATCAACCTTTAAGATTCTCAACTCGTTAATTGCGCTAGAAACCGGAGTGATTTCGGATGAGCTTGCTATTTTAACGTGGGATGGAGTGTCAAGAAAGATTCCGGCATGGAACCGGGACTTGAATATGAGAGAGGCAATCAAGCTTTCGGCTATCTGGTTTTACCAAGTTTTGGCCCGCCGAGTTGGGCACGATCGAATGCAACAATGGGTGAGCAAAGTCGGCTACGGCAACCAAAAGATTGGTAATAGCGACGACATTGATCAGTTCTGGCTACAGGGAAAACTGCGAATTACACCTCAAGAGCAAATTCAGTTTCTCCGTCGCCTGTACAAGAATGATCTGCCATTCTCTAAGCGATCGCTGTCGATTGTCAAAGACATCATGATCATGGAGAAAACACCAGACTATACCATTACGGGGAAGACAGGATGGGTCGGTGTTGCAGATGATGTGATGCCAAAAATCGGATGGTATGTGGGTTACTTAGAGAAAGGAGAGAATGTTTACTTTTTCGCTACTAACATTAGTATTCAAAATGAAAGAGATCCAGCCGCTCGACTAGAGTTAACCCGTCGCTGCTTTAAAGATCTAGCAGTGTTGTGATTAAATTTTCTACAACATTGCACCACTATTTTGCGGCACGATGGCTATGAGAGGAGCAATGCTCATTATTGAACTCAGCTTTCCTACTGGATTGTTTTAAGCGCTTTAAGAAATTCATATACGACAGGCGAAGGCTCATTGTGTCGCCAGGCTATCGCTAGTTTTAGCGTCAGAAAATCTCCGATTAAAGGACGATAAACAACACCTTTTGCACTTAGATTTTGCATATCAGAAAGCACAAATGTGATGCCAACTCCCGCCGCTGCCAACCCTAGGCGAGTTTGAGCAAGTTCTGCTTCGTGCACAATGTTTGGCACAAATCCAGCTTGCTCACAGTGTTTGATGAAGGCTCCATACAAAACAGGTGCCAGCGATCGTGGGTAAAAAATTAATGGTTCGGTTGCCAATGACTGAAGCGCGATCTGTTTTTGTCGAGCTAATCGATGGAAAGGGGGTAATGCTGCAACGTAGGTTTCTTCAAACAATGGATGGATGGAGAGAGACGGTTCACGAATGGGAAGATACACAAACCCGACATCAATTCGGTGAGTGCGTAATGCTTCAACGTGGGCTTCTGTTCCGCCACTGGTGAGGATTAATTTAACCTGAGAATAATTGTTTCGATAGTGTCTAACAATCTTGGGTGCGAGACTAAACAAGGTTGCCTCCGTCAAACCGATTCTCACTTGCCCAACTTGTCCTTCTGCGACTTGTTTGGTGATCTGAATGCCTTCCTCTACCTCACGGAGGACTTTGTATGCAGTTTCAAGAAACTTTTGTCCGGCGATCGTTAATCGCACCCAATGTTTTGTCCGCTCAAGCAGTCGAATCTCTAAGCTATCTTCTAGCGCTTGAATTTGTTTGCTGAGTGCGGGCTGGCTCAGATGTAGCGACTCAGCCGCTCGACCAAAGTGTAGTTCTTCAGCCACCGTAATGAAGTATTTAAGTTGGCGGAGTTCCATAGGAGTGACTTGGTAATAACCTACAGCTATTACGCCATAGAAAATCAGAAATAACAACTCTCAAATTTGCTCTTAGTATGAACTTGAGCCGCTAAAGATTCTTATCAATCTGCAACGGCTAATAAAAAAGTCAACAGTAGGAGGTGTTAGGATGAACCCTGATCATTCTTATCAAACCACAGAGCAATTGCTGTCTCGTCGCACGACCCTTCGATGGATGGGATTGAGTGCAGCGAGCGCGGCCATTCCCCTTGCGCTCAACGGATGTGAATCTGGATCAGCACAGGGGCAAGCATCACCCCTCACACCAACCCGATCGTCAGAACTAATCACCAAAGAAATTCCACGTACCAAAGAAAGAGTGCCTGCGATCGGGCTAGGAACCTTCCTCACATTTGATGTATTGGCAAATCAGCCACGAGACAATATTCGAGAAGTAATGCGCCGCTTTTGGGAGGGTGGAGGGCGCGTGATTGATGTTTCGCCGCTCTATGGAATGTCAGAGGTGAATGTCGGTGAGTTTGCCAAAGCGCTGGGCATAACTAACAACCTATTTATTACCAACAAAGTCTGGGCAACGGGTGAGTATCTGGGAGATAGAAGTCAAGCACAGCGACAATTTGAGCAGTCTTTGAAGCGGTTATCTCGCGGTTCCTTTGGAGTTGTGCAGAGCGCTAATCAAATCGATGTCATGCAGGTTCATAGTCTGGTCAACGTGGAAGTGATGCTTCCTCTACTACGAGCCTGGAAGCAGGAAGGCAAAATTCGCCATTTGGGTGTGACCCATCATGATCCGCTGTATTTCCCGGCGATCGAATCATGGATTAACAAGGGCAATCTGGATTTTGTTCAAGTGCGGTACTCAATTTTTCAACGGGGAGTCGAGGAAAGAATTCTCCCAGCAGCAGCAGAGCAGGGAGTTGCTGTCTTAGCAAATATGCCCTTTGAAAAGGCGCGACTCTTTGAACTGGTGAAAGGGCAACCCTTGCCGAATTTTGCTCGTGACATAGGCTGCGAGAACTGGGCACAGTTTTTCCTCAAGTATGTGATTTCTCACCCTGCTGTTACAGCAGCGATTCCAGCAACGACGAATCCTGATCATGTGGCTCAGAATATGGGAGCACTCAGAGGGTCGCTACCAGATCAAGCAATGCGTGCCCGAATGGTGAAGCACATGGAAAGCATTCCTGGTTTTGACAACTTGACTCAAACTTCCTGGTATCCCAGCAAACAGTTTAGCGGTCTAGTACGCCTGCCAAATCCACGCCCAATTGGTTAAGGCGACCATGAAGCAGATTATTCTGAGTAGCTTTAGTGCCTTATCTTTGTCGATCGTCTTCTCGCAGTCTGCCGCCGTTGCAGAAGTTGCTCCAGACAACCAGAGTAACCTAACTCTTGTAACGTTGGTCACATTAGCTTATCCTCAATGGTTCGGACAGTTTTTAGGTAACTCAGGTCAGCAGATAGACAAGAAAGCTATCGATCCACTAGGGTGCTAATCAGAAAAAACAAGCACCAAACCGATAGCCGTATGCAAATTGCACAAAGTCTGCTGGAATGGCAAGCGTTAAGCGACGGGCACTCAACGACCATTGACTTGGGCGATTTATTTCAAAGTTGGCGCTGTCCCGGACTGCGATTAAATCCCATCCCAACTACGAGATCGCTGCTTAATTCTGTCCGAAGTGTTGATCAAGAGTAATGTCACTAATTCACATCGTCAATCTGGGGAACTCCATTCAGCACGAGGCTTTAGAACAGATCAGTAATTTTTACATTGATAAATTTTGAGAAAATACTTGACAGTAATTTGCATTAGTTTTACGCTGCATGAAGCTGTCTTTTTGTTGCCTTAACGCAAGAAGCTGTCAATTTGTTTTCAAGGGTACAGAACCAAGCTGGAGTAGCTGTAATGAATAGCGCGATCGGGATTCTTAAAGCAGGCGGGATTGTCATGATCCCATTGCTGCTGTTTTCAATTACAGCCATTGGTCTGATTATTGAGCGATCGCGCTTTTGGAGTCGCATTATTAAGCGTCAGCCAAAAATGATGCAGCGAGTTTTGATGTTGTACCAAGAAAACAATGTGGCAGAAGCGATCGCGGTTCTGAAGAAGAATATTGACCTACCTGCGGCTCGGATTTTGCTATCGGCATTATCGCTTGATCGTCCGACTCCCGAACAGTTTCGATTAGCGATGCAAGCAGAAGCGCAAGCAGAAACACCGGGAATGAAGCGGTTTACAGACATCTTTGACATGATTGTGGGATTGTCTCCGCTCTTTGGATTGTTGGGAACAGTCACTGGATTAATCGTCTCATTTGCATCGCTCAATATCGGAAATGTCGGAGGCAGTCAGACTTCTGGCGTGACGGGCGGGATTAGTGAGGCGTTAGTTTCTACAGCTTCGGGGTTAGTGGTTGCAATTTTTAACTTATTTGCAGTCACTCTCTTTCGCAGCTTTTTCACTCGCCAGTCTGCTCTGATTCAGGAATACGCGAATCGACTTGAGCTAGTCTATAGCCATCGTTACGAAGATAGTTATCTGTCTAAGCTTCATTCTTAGTTTTTTCTTCTCACACTCCTATGCTATTTCCCGAAGAAAATGATGTACCGCCTCAGATCAACATTGTTCCGATGATTGATGTGGTGTTTGCGCTGCTCACCTTTTTCATTGTTTCGACTTTGTTCTTAACCCGTTCTGAAGGGTTACCTGTAAATCTTCCGCAGGCAGCAACCGCAAAGACTCAACAGCAAACGAGAATTGCAGTCAGTGTGCAGGCAAATGGTGAAATTGCATTAAACAAGCGACCGATGCAGCTTTCAGAATTGCAAGTGGGCGTGAGAACGTTAGTGCAAGCAAACCAGCAGGCAGTGGTTGTGATCAATGCCGATGAGAAAGTGCAGCATGGTGAGATTGTTGCCGTAATGGATGAGATTCGCAAAATCGAAGGTGTGAAAATGGCGATCGCGACGAAGAAAAAATGATTTGAGAACGAAAATCAAGCTTCATTTCTCAAATTGATGATCGCAAGTTGCCTCGCTAGAATCGAGGTGTACCCTGCCTACTGAGTCACCGTTATGTTATCTCGCCTCATCAGTCCTTGGATGCAAAACGGGGCAATGATTGCGATCGTCATCTCCAGCATCTTGAGTTCTCGTGCAATTGCCGCACCATCAACCGCAACAGAGTTTCCCCTTGTAAGATCATCGATCTTACAGCCCAACCTGCGAGTGCCGTGGTCGCAACCCGTTAGAGTGGTTGATTCATTTGACGGACAATCTCTGGCAGTGTTTGATCAAAATTATTTTTCGCGATCGTTTCGCAACCGTGATGGCGAAGTGAAGATAGTCAGCTTATGGAGGCCAAATTCTGTGCAGGTTTTACTTGCTTACCGTGGTAGAGAATGCACACTTGCTCAACGATCGTTTCCACGATATCACCGATTGTATGCTTCAAGATTTGGATATTCTCCGTTTGATGCCTTAGATGATGGCTTTCCTGATTCTGTTTGTTTCACCAATAGTGGCACTGAGAAAGTTACGGGACTAGCGGTCAAAGTGGGTGATCGCGTTTTTCAACTCGAAAACAAAAACGGTCAGTTTCCGATTTCTACGGAGCTTGCTAGCGCGCTAAAAACTGCGCCTGAGCAGACTGTGCAACTGAGAGCAACGGCGGATAATGGCGAAGTGATTGATAGTGCGATCGGGCAAGGAACCGTGAGAGCTTGGAGGAGCATTTACTGAGTTGAGCAAGCTCTATCTTGTCGATTAGCTACGGCTCTTGTCGTTGACAACTTGCAGCAGATCGAGTCTCAATTGATGTTGGGCGCTAAATAGGGATCGGAACCCTAGCAGCACAATTCCAATCGTGGCAAGTCCGGTTCCTGCCGCGATCGCAAAAATCAGCACAATTTGGTAACGAACAGCATCGGTTGGACTTGCTCCTGCAATAATTTGCCCAGTCATCATTCCCGGTAAGTTCACGGTTCCCATGACCATCATTTGATTGATTGTGGGGATCATTCCAGTTCGCAACGCTTCTTGAATTGTTTGCTGGGCTGCTTCCCATCGAGTCGCACCCAAAGCTAATAAAGATTCAATCTGATCGCGTCGAACCGTTAGATCTTCGGTGAAGCGATCGAGCGCGAGAGAAGCTCCAGTCAACGCATTTCCTAACACCATCCCCAACATTGGAATCACATATTGCGGGTTGTACCACGGTTCTACTCGAATGATGCCAACAACCGTCACCCCGATCATTAATGCAGAAGAGGCAAAAATTGAAACAAAGCTATTCCAGAACATTCCAGGATAGCGACGTTTAGTTCGTGCGATCGCAGATTGTCCGGCTAACACAGTCATTCCTAAAGTGACCATCAGAACTAACCAGGGAGACTGTAGCGTAAAAATCCATTTCAGAACATAGCCAATCAGTAACAGTTGAACGGTCATCCGAATTGCCGCAATTCCTAGCTGCTTCTCCAATTGAAGTTGCAGCACGATCGACAAAACAAGATTGATGACAATCAACAGTGCTGCAAGTGCAAGCTGACCATTATCGATAGGAACGTAAGAAGTCATCATAAGCGTTTGAGAATTAAGCGTTGATCGGTCATTCGCTCTAGTTGCTCTGGGTTGTGGCTAGTCCAGAAATACGATCGCGTTCGGTCTTCTTGCTGCCAAAGTCGTACAAGAGATTCAAATTGCTGCTCGGTGTGGGCATCCAATGAAGCAGTTGGCTCATCAAACAGCATTACCGTTGGAGAACAAAGTAAGGCGCGTAGGAATGCGGCAATTTGAGCTTCTCCACCTGAGAGCGCATAAACCGGACGATCGAGAAAATCCGTCGATCGTCCAAGCGCTGATAGATACTCTAGAATTCGATGTCTTTGAACCTCGTATCGATCCAGCGATCGGTGAACAGTCATTTTGTAGATCGCTTGTAGATTCTGTTCGACGGTTCCTTCGAGCAATGCAGGGCGCTGATGTAAGTAAAGAATTTGAGTTCGATACCGGGGAATAAACCAGTCAGAAAGGTTCTTTCCTTGAAAAGCGATTGTTCCAGCTTGAATTGGATCGAGTGCGGCGATCGCTCTTAATAGCAGCGTTTTTCCGGCTCCGGCTTCGCCCGCGATCGCGCAACGCTCTCCTGGACGCAACTCAAAGTTAAGATGCTTCCAAATCCATCTACCTTGAATCTGCCGCCCTAAATTCTGGATAACTAGCAAAACAGTCTTAACCAGCACGTCAGCTTCACTATACAAAACATCGGGTTCAAAAAAGTATTAGTCATAACGCTGCCATTAGATCTCCTTCAGACAGAAAATAAATCTCCGATGTATGCTCTGAGGAGCTTTAATAAGAATAGTTCTCAGTAGGGATCAGATCAGCATGACCATTTCGGTGTTAGAGCGGGATTGGGCAGAGTGGGAGGAAGCACGATCGCACTTGATTGAGTATCCCGATCCGGCTGATCCAGACGATGTGCTGATGCCGCTACCGACTTGGATGGCGCAAGGGTACGGGCGAGAGATTGCCTTGCGGGAGGGGCTGATGGTGCGGATGGATGACTTTCGGGTGCGCGATCGCACTCAAACGGTATGGTCAGAAGCTGAGTCTTGGCTGCACTTTCACTGTCATCTGTCAGGAGACCATCAAAATCCTGTTTCGGAAGTCGGCAACTCGGAATATGTGCTGTATGGCAGCGGGATCATGCCCGAACGGTTGGAAACTTGCTCTGGTCAGTTCCCGATTTTAGAAGTCGTGGTCGAAATGTCGCCAGAGGTGTTTATTAACTTTGCAGGTCGGGAAGGAATCGTACCGATCGAGTTTCAAGCGTTGATTAGGACGGATCAGCCAGCTTATGCGCGGGATGGGGCACTGTCTCCGATGATGCAGGGTGTGTTGCGGCAGATGATTCAATGCCCTTATCGCGGACTGATGAAGCGGGTCTATTTGGAGAGTAAGTCGCTGGAACTCGTTGCACTGATTCTGGAGCAAGAACAAGAGGTACAGCAGGGAAGACGCACTGCTTCGCAGATACCGCAAGGGTCGCTGTTTCGGATGAAGTCGGATGAGGTCGATCGCATTCATCATGCTCGAACGATTTTGCTGCGGAACTTGGAGCAACCGCCCGCGTTGCCAGACTTAGCACGGCAAGCGGGATTGAATGAGAAGGCGCTGAAGCAGGGATTTCGGCAAGTGTTTGGCAAGCCTGTGTTTGGATATCTGCATGACTATCGGATGAAGCAGGCACAGCAGCTATTGCTGACGGGAGAGATGAAGGTGGGCGAGGTGATGACGCGGGTGGGATTTCACGATCGACGCTATTTTGCGGAAACGTTTCGGAAGAAATTTGGAACCAATCCAAGAGATTATCTCAAAGCAAGAACAAGTAGATCTCGTGCGATCGAGACTGATTGACTGAATGAAAGCCGTCTGCAAGTTTCCTGAACCGCGCTCACCCAACCCTCTCCCGCAGGAGCTACCGTTCGCCCCCTAAATTCCCCCTGGGGGACTTGCCCCCTAAATCCCCCATGCTGGGGGACTTTGAACATAAGTTGATTGGGTCTGTCATTGCTGCAACCTTTCGCCCCCTAATACCAAATCAATCTGTGAATGCTACAGGTTCTTTGCCCCCTAAATCCCCCATGCTGGGGGACTTTGAACAGCGGAACTAGAACGCGATCGCCTCAGTAATTTGCTGGAGAACTTGACTTAAGTTTGAGAGAACTTCTTGGTTGTGAAATCGCATCACTCGATAACCCAAGTGATTGAGGCGTTCAGTTCGAGCCGTGTCATACTCGACTTGTTGATCGTGAACGTCGCCATCCACTTCAATCACAAGTCGGTGCTGAGGACAATAGAAATCCACGATGAAGGACTCAATTGAATGCTGGCAGCGAAACTTTAAGCCGTTGAGTTGGCGTTTTCTTAAGGCTTCCCACAGCAGCTTTTCAGCCGGAGTGAGATGTTGGCGGAGATGTCGAGCCGCCGCAATACTCTTGGGAGTAGTACCCCGAATGCGGTGAGAATCCATAGGGTTAATGGAGTGAGCTTGACACTACAGAGTTTGCCCATACCTACGCCCGATCGTCCCAACTCAAAGTCCCCCAGCATGGGGGATTTAGGCTACCGTGTACACACACGTCTTATTTGCTTCGTTTCAGTCGGCTTCTGCCCCCTAAATCCCCCAAATTTGGGGGACTTTGAACGCTGAAACGCTCCTGTGAATCCTAGAAATTATTCTTGCTCAAAGTCCCCCAGAATGGGGGATTTAGGGGGCGAAGGATGTCAGCAACAGACAGATCAATCGACTTGTGTGTACACAGTAGGGGATTTAGGGGGCGAAGAATCTCGGCAATGATGAATCGATCGACTTGTGTGTATACAGGAGCTTAAAATGGTTGGGTGTTTAAGCGTTCAGACAAGACTTGTTTGTAAGTTGTAGAGAGGTCTTCTTCGACTGAGACGAAGCCAATCAATCCGCTCTCTTTGAATTTCTGATAGGGGCTTTTCTCCGCATCTGCTTTTGGCTCTGCGGGCTTAGGATAGCGCCTCTTCAGAATTTCAATAAAATCAATCAGCAGACTTTGAGCTTCTTCTGGTAGCGATTGGATCTCTTTTTGAATTTGTTCTGGCGTGGACATCATTGAATATCCGACAGTGCTTCTCACCTCAGTGTACCGGGTAAATCGCAGAGGCAACAGTGAAAAAAGTCCGTCTAGCCTTCAGAAAAAGTTCCGCTAGTCCCCCAAGTCCCCATTGCGATCGCCTTTCTCAGTCTGGTATTTCTTGAGAGTGATTTTCAAGAAGGTGTGGCGAGATGCGGATGCGATGGGCTGCGGGGCAAGGACTACAGCAGTTGAGTTGGACGGTGAGCGTTCTGTCGGTGGTCGTGGCGGCGAGTGCTGGGGCGACGGAACCCGCAAAGGTGCTTCAGGCGCGGGATTTGCCTGCGAGTGCGAAGACGGTGCAGCAATGGACGGCACAGGTGGAAGCAGCAACCGCGCAAATTATCCAGATTCGACTGGTGCCGATCGAGGGTCGGCTTCAGGTGCAGATTGAGACCGCCGATGGCAGAACGCTGCAAGCGACCACGCGAGAAGAAGGAAATACGCTGATTGCTGAGATTGCGAATGCGGTGTTGGCATTGCCGGACGGGGGAGCATTTCGAGCCGAGAAACCCGCGATTAGCGCTTTGCGCAACTCCGTAGGAAACGACATTACGGAAGTGACTGCAACTCAGGTGAATGCGGCGACGGTGCAGATTCGGATTGTGGGGAATGCGACCCTTGCGGTATCTGCGGAGCAGCGCGCGCCTGTTGCGGAGGTTGTGAAGAGCGATCGGGGTTTAATCCTGAGTGTTGAACCCGATGAGGATGCTACAGAAGAAGAAATTACGGTAACGGGTGAGGGAGCGCGAGGCTATCGAGTCCCGAATGCGAGTACAGCAACGAGGACAGATACGCCACTCCGAGATATTCCTGCTTCGATTCAAGTTGTGCCGCGACAGGTTCTAGAAGATCGCAATGTTAGAACAATTAACGAAGCAGTTGAAACCGTCAGCAGTGTTGTAAGCGATATAACCTTTGCTGGTGCGCCTGGGCTGGAAAGTAGAATCATCAGAGGATTTTCTCAAGGTTTTCAGGATGGTGGAGGCGGAAACTTACGCAATGGCTTTCGTGACGGAGGATTCTATGGCTTAAGGGCGAGTGAGACATTTGAGCAAGTAGAAGTTCTAAAGGGACCCGCTTCGGTTCTATTTGGCTCACTAGAACCAGGTGGAGTTATCAACGTAGTTACTAAACAACCGCTCACCGACCCTTACTATAAAATTGCATTAGAAATCGGAAATCGGAACTTCTATCAACCTACTATTGATTTTTCAGGACCTCTAACGAGCGATAAATCTGTACTCTATCGATTGATTGCTAGTTATCAAACTTCAGACGGCGTTCAGGACTTTGTTAATACAAATCTGACTGCAATCGCGCCGACGCTCACTTGGAAGCTTGGAGATCGCACGACTCTGAACTTATATTATGAGTACCTCAGATCTGTGGGAGATAGCCCTACCCTACCCAGTGGACTTTTTGACGGCAGTGCTATTTTTCCTAGAGAGTTCTTCCCAGGTTATCCTCAATTTTCCTTTCTTGAATTCACAACTCAAAGATATGGCTACACACTGAACCATGAATTTAACGACAACTTACAGCTTCGGAACACCATTGCTGTAAACAATACTTCTGCTGTCGATCTTCGTGCTGGCGGCTCACAGCTACTAGATAATCAATTTTTAGTTGTTAGCCCAGAAGAAGGTTTTTTCAGCTATCACAATGTTTTTGGTCAAATCGATTTACTTGGGAAATTCAACACAGGTTCGATCGCGCATCAACTTCTCGTCGGTTTTGACTACTACCGTGTCAACATCCCAGTATCGGGTGCGTTTGGTGCTACTAATATTCCGACGCTTGATATCTTAAACCCAAATTACAACAACATTCCAGAGCCTATCTATGATACAAACTTCGAGATTGTTGATAAGGTTCGATCCTATGGTTTTTACATCCAAGATCAAGTTACGTTACTAGATAACCTGAAGCTTCTGATTGGTGGTCGATTTGATTGGGTTTCGACTGTCAGCGAGGGCGATTTTAGAAATAGTGGTCAAGAAAGAAACAACAGCGCGTTTAGCCCTCGAATTGGTTTGGTGTATCAACCCAGTAAAACCATCTCACTCTACGCGAGCTATAGTCAGTCTTTTCAACCTGTTGCTACCTTTGGAGCATTTAATACTGATGGTGAAGCCTTCGAGCCAACCAAAGGAACCCAGTATGAAACGGGCATCAAAGCCGATTTTCTAGATGGAAGGCTTTCAGCAACCTTAGCTGCCTACCAAATCACCAAAACAAATGTCATCACTCCCGATCCAGTGAGTCCTAGACTCTCAATTCAAACTGGAGAACAACGCAGCCGAGGAGTCGAGTTAGATTTCACAGGTAGAATTCTCCCAGGTTGGAATGTAATTGCATCTTATGCTTACACGGATGCGAAAGTCACTGAAGATAATAGTATTCCTGTAGGAAATCGCTTGCAGGGCGTACCAGAACAGCAAGCCAGTCTTTGGACAACTTATCAGATTCAAAAAGGGGGCTTAAGCGGTTTCGGAGTTGGGTTGGGGCTATTTTATGTAGGTAATCGGCAAGGAAATTTGGCTAATTCATTTACGTTAGGCAATTACTTTCGGACTGACGCATCATTGTTCTATCGCCGCGATCGATTCAATGCAGCAGTCAACATTCGCAACCTATTCGATATAGACTACTTCAATGTTGGCTTAGAAAGAGGTGATCCTCTCACTATCACAGGTTCTATCAGCTTAGAATTTTAGCTTTTAGTTGATGAAGAATCGAGCAGGAGAGACAGTTTTAGTAATGTCAAAGGCGATTCGTAGAATTT
Organism: Phormidesmis sp. 146-12; assembly: GCF_052939495.1. Classification (NCBI taxonomy): domain Bacteria; kingdom Bacillati; phylum Cyanobacteriota; class Cyanophyceae; order Leptolyngbyales; family Leptolyngbyaceae; genus Phormidesmis; species Phormidesmis sp. 146-12. Next base: position 27,378 of record NZ_JBJPHS010000076.1, read on the forward strand.
TTAGACTGTTACTTCTAGTCGTCATTACGATTACATTTGCTGTTGCCTGCCGTAATTTCATTCCACTAGAGAAGGAAAGTTCCAACCCTGTACAAGAACCAAGCCTTGCACAAATGCCCACAGCTACAAAAGTAGTAGAACACGCTTTGGGTCAAGTCAAAATCCCACTGCACCCGCAGCGAGTGATTGTAATGGACGGTAATATCTTTCTCGATCCTGTGTTGGCATTAGGCATAAAGCCAGTTGGCATTGCACCTTGCTCTGGTTGTCTAGAAGGTCATTCAGGTATTGATCCTAGCTTGACAGCCAATATTCCAAATGTTGGAGATGAGCAACCTTCGCTAGAAAAGATTCTTCAACTCAAACCCGATCTGATTCTATTGCACAAATATCAACAACGAATCTATCCACAGCTTTCTGCGATCGCGCCTACAGTCGTCATTGATACTGACGGTGGAGTAGACTTCGAGAAAAATATCCGATACATCGCTCAACTACTTGGAAAAGTCGATCGTGTTGAAGCGGTTCTATCTGAGCACAGAAACAAGGTCAAGCAATTACGACAACAACTAGAGCCAAGATCAAAAACGCAGAAAATATCAGTGATTCAAATTTCTGGCTCAAACATCTATTCGGTTAAGCCAGGTCTCTTTCCTTCCGATCAGATTTTGATAGATGCAGGTTTACAATTTCTTGAGAGCCAAGAGCAGCAACAAGATATGTTCTTACCCGTGAGTCTGGAGGCTTTACTCGATTATGATGCTGACATTTTATTCGTCATAGTAGTTTGGAAAAGAGATGCTGAAAATTTAAGTTCGTTGTCATTTTTGAAGCACCGCATCTGGTCAACCTTAAAAGCGGTTCAAAACAAGCAAATCTATGCAGTGCAATGGGCTGGAATCGGAGGAACGATCGGCGCTGATCGTGTTCTGAATGATCTCTATAGATATCTTGTAAAAGACTCCTAAAGCTGATAGCTCTTGCAGGTGCAAGCCGTTCCTGCGGAGTTGCGCTTTGCGCTAATCGCGCTCTGATTGTCGATCGTACTGAGATGAATAACGATCGTTATTCTTGCTAATCCTGTTTTGTTGTCGATCGTGCTATGAGTGTCGATCACATTGGATAAGTAGCGATCGCGCTAGTTGACTCGTTCCAACCGTTCAGCTAACCAAACCTTGACGATCGCTTCACGGTTCACACCCAGTCGCAGTGCTTCTCGATCCAATGCCTCCACCATCCATTGCGGAAACGCGATCGTCACAGACTTTGACTCATGCCCCGGACGACGTGCGTTCCCTAAGTCCAAAAACTCAGACACGTCTTCACCTTGATCAAACCGCTGATCAAATACTGCTGCCTTCATAAAATGCCACCTCCTCTGTCCGTGAACGTCGAACCGATATAATCCGTACTTTTCCCCCTCGATAGGTAATCACAGCAGACCAATGTTTCTCTCCACGTTTACCGATCACCAAAAATCTAACTTCATCTTCCGTTCTAGCAGGAATTTCAATCCGATCCACATCTGCCCACAATTGTTGAGCTTGCACAAAGTCAATCCCATGCTTTTGCTGATTCGCTTGGCTTTTTTGTGAATCAAACTCAAACTCCATCAATACCTCATAACTGATTTACACGCAATTGTAAATGACAATCGCACAAAATACTTTATAGATAACTTGGAAAATACCTCGTCAATGAGAAGGGAGGGGGGAAAGGGAGTAAGTGAGTGGATGGGTGAGAGAGTGATGGGGAAGATTGGGAGTTAGCGATCGTGCTTTGATCGTACTGGGATGAATCGCGATCGTTAATCGGGTTCTACGATCTCTTCCAACCAAGCCTCTAAATCCGTCAACGTGGTGAAATCGAGTAAGGCTTCGCTGAGGTCTTCTAGGACAGGTAAAGGTAGGGATGAAAGGCGCGATCGTGTTTCTTCAGAAAGTTCTTGCCCTAATCGTCGTCTTAACAGACGAGTGACTAAAGCGATCGCTTCTTGTCCGCGCACCTCTTCTCTGCCCTCTTCCTTCGCCTCTCGAATCGCTCGTGGTTCCTGTGTTAAATCTATTCCCAACATTGCTTTGATCTCCGATCGACTTAAATTAGTGAGCTTGTAGACCAAAATCGAGGTCACAATATCTATTATGTCCTGTTTCTGCTCAGGTGTGACTGGCTCCTGATCCGCTCGTACAATCAAATCTCTCGCGGCTTCTGGGGCTTCCGCTTCGTCCACAATTGTCAGCACGATTGCTCCAACCATCACAGGCAAATCTCTGACATCCCCCAACTCATCCAAATACACCCGATGCGCCTGTCCACCATTCAGAAAAGACCGATGCGGATGCAGATCGCTTTGCTCGACACTGCGCGATGGATAGATAATCACAGTTTCCCAGTCATTAAAGCGGTCTCGATTCCGATAAAAATACAATGCAGATTCAGCTAAAAGTCGTTCGTAGAGCCGTTCATCCCTCTGCATTTGAAGCTCACAGAAGTAAATTGTCCCAATCACATTATCTGGCGGCAAAAACACCCCATCAATCTCAAACTTTGGCTCTTTCACTGCAACAGAATCAAAGCGATAATCAGCCGCATTGCTCGGTCTAGTTCCAATCAGATCAAACAAGAGTGTGGGAGATTGTTGAAACAGCTTGTAGAACAGTGGATCACGGCGCATCAGAGGCAGAGAGAACAACACGGTCAAGTGTACTCTAAGCAGCACCTCAAGTTAGCTAAATCCCCTATTGATAGACCTTGCAGGTGTAGGCGGTTCCCTCGGAGTTGCGCTTTGCGCTAATCGCGCTATGAGTGTCGATCGCGTCTAGTTAGGTAGCTGATTGGGGTCAATTCCCTGCGGTTCCTACGGAGTTGCGCTTTGCGCTAATCGCAGATATGCCTCCAACCGTTCAGCCCGTTCTTCTGAACTGAGATAGCGATAGCCCTGTCTATTAGACTTCCTGCACGAATCATAGATGCCCTCCGACTAAAGTCGGGGCTACAAGAGCAAAGTGTGCCTTCGCACACTAAAGAGGCGATTTTAACCGTTAGTCCACGGAGGTGGACTTTGTTCTGATAGCAGCGATTTCAATCGCCAGGTATTCATGCAGGAAATCTATTGTACCAGGTCAATATTTCTTGGTTAAGTCCACCCACCACGCCTCGATAGCGTCCAATCCCTAATCCCACTTCTGGCATCCAATACGGCTCTCCAATCTGTAGTTGATAACTATCGTTCTCTAACTTATACAACTCAAACGGTTGATGCTGGTCGCGTCGCCAAAACTCTGGGTTATACACCAGGTAGTACAACACACCCAGCTTGCGATAAATCTCTAGCTTCTCGTCATACTCCTCTCGTGGCGTGTGTGACACCATTTCTAGGACAAAGATCGCACGATGTCGTTTTCTTCCCATGTGGCATGGCTGCGCCGCGATTTGCCCCCCTTCTTGCGCTCCACCCCGACACTTAAAAACCCATCTGGGACAACGGGAACCTTCGGACTCACGCCCGTCGTGTGATACACCGCCATCTCTACCCCAAAGTACCAATCCGCTCCGCCCAAATGCTGGTTAACAATAATAGCAACAGGTTAGGCAGCAGGTTTTGGTCTTCGTTGTCCACGGGCGTATCATCTGAGCAGGGCAGGTCGGCGGTGCTGGGTAAGGAGGGTGATAAGGGCTTGGAAATCACGGAGCCTGCAACCAGAAACGATGCTCTCATTAGACTTATTCAAGAATTTGTAAGCGAGACTGTGCCTGGCTTTGAGGTTAACCTCGCCAGACTGTTCAGGAACGAAGGCATCGGGGTTTGAGGCTATTTCTATCAGGAATTAATGTTGTTCATAGCACCGCCTAGAAGCAAACCCCATTGCTGATTTCAAAAGTCGTAAGTTGTGAAATCCAGGTTGCCTAACCGCAATCTGACTAGTCCACAAATGGCTAAGACCACAACTGAATACACTCGCGACTCCAAGCGAAACCGATTCGTCAAAATCCGAAAGATTTTCAAGCGCCGAATCAAGTGTTCAATGAAGATGCGTTGGGCAGAACTGACCCGGTTTTCCTGCTGTTGAGTGTCGCTCAATTCCCGATGCTTGGGCTTTTTGTGAGGCGTGGTGGTGTGCTCTGCCCCTTGATAGGCTTTATCCCCCATGAACTGCTGCCGGGAGTCGAACTTCTGTTGTTGGCGGCGCAGCAGGCTAATATCACTGGTTAGACCTGGCACTGCTGGAATCACATCTACGATCTCTCGCCCGTCAGAGGTTCCTGACACTTGCGTTTTCTGCGTGTGCTGCTTCTTTTTGCCTGAATAATATGTCTCCTGAACCTGGGAGTCTGAGGGACGTTCTCGCGCCTGCTCCGTGCTGTCGGCTAACAGCACCTCATCTTGCAACAACTCTTGCACCCATGCCCACAACTCTGGGTCGTGCCCAAACTGCTCATACAAACTCGCCGGGAGCACTTGCCTGATCCACCTCAACCCTTGGTGGAACGCTTGGTTCGCCTGCCCCTGCGAGACCTCAAAGATCATGCCTAGCACGCCAAAGGTCGAGTCGTGCCGCAGATGAAATAAACACAGGGCGATCTCTTCGAGTTACCCGCAAGGGGTCGTGGCTTCCAAGGTAAACACTTCAGGTCGCCCGGCACCTGCTGCATTCACTCGCACTTTTTGAGCTTCCACCACCGCTTGCTCTTGGGCATGAAGCTTTCTGACTGGCTCAATTAGACGGTTAAACTCCTCAAAACTGATGCCCAAAATCAATTCACTACGCTGGGGGTAAGTGCGGATATAATCAAGAGGATTTTTCATGGGAGGGGTGAAAACACCGTTTTACCATCTTTTTTTGCCTCAATTTAATTGTTGAATAGGTCTATTGGAAATCCTTGGTCAACCGAAAGTTATGCCTTACTTTCTCGCATTGCTCCAACGATCGTACTATCGCGTGATTTTACTTGGCAGAAAAGGCTGATGGCACTTGCTAAAGTACTCGCTAAAGAAGAGAATGGTCAGAAATTAATTGCACAGTACCAAAAGCGCATTCAGAACTTCAAACAAGCTTTAGGCGATCGTCGTGATCAAATTCAAGTTTCTGTTGCTGGGATGTTTCCTGAGTTTGTTCACGGCTACGGAGAGCAAAGTACAGTAGGGATGATTCTTAAAGATCTTGAGCTACAGCGTCCGCCCTCTTAAAGCGAGAATGTTATCTATGCGCCACAGTCCCTTTCTAAAGAAGAGATATTAGCGATCGATGGTGATGTTCTATTCTTTTTAACAAGGGAAGGAGAAGCAGGTGCGAAAACGGTGTTAGGGAGGCTTGCTCGCGATCCTTTATGGCAACATCTCAAAGTAGTTCAAAAGAATCAAGCTCATCTTGTATCTTACCAATGGCACAGCGGAGATATTTTTGCAATTAACGCCATTTTGGACGATCTCTACCAATATCTCATTTCTAAAAAGTCCTATAGCATTCAAAAAAAGGGCGTTGCATAATGGAGGGATGAATGAGGGTGTTGTACTATGCAGTGTCGATA
>NZ_JBJPHS010000077.1:0-32658 GCF_052939495.1 Phormidesmis sp. 146-12
AGCATCATCGACCACAAGAACTGTAGGAGTTTGAGTTGTTTTGATAAAGGTTGAGCGATCGCTAACTGACAATGTTTGACTGTTAGAAACAGCAAGTAGTTCAGATTCATTTGTGGGTGCAATCCTACTTCTGCTTTGTGCTTGGTTTAGACTCAATAGAGCCGCGCCATCAATGACTGGGACTAAGCTACCATCTGCCAAAACAGTACAGCCGTAAACGTAGGCAGGGGGAGTGAGTACAGCACTGAAAGGCTTGATGACTAACTCTTGCTCGGTGACCAAACTATCAACCTCCAAAGCAAAAATCTGCTGCTCTTGACGCAAAATTAGCACTGGCAGTGCCCAGGTCTCAGGAGAAGGCACAACAACTAACGTTTTGCTGAGAGGAGCATCTGGCAGTGGACAACGGTAGTCTAAAAGGCTAGCAAGCCGATCGATTGGGATAATCTTCTCTTGCCAGTATAAAAAGCGCTGTGTGCCTGATTGTCGAACTTCTTCAATTTTTGGAGTGATAATTTCCTCAATGCTGTCGATCGGCAAAGCTAGTGCAGTAGTGCCAGTCAAGCAAACAGCTAAATTCGCAATGGTCAGGGTTAGTGGTAACTGTAAAGTAAAGGTCGTTCCCCGCTCGGTAGTAGAAGCTACTGTGACAGTCCCTTTGATTGAGCGCAACTGCGATCGCACCACATCTAGCCCCACTCCTCGCCCAGAAAGTCTGCTAACCTGCTGGGCAGTTGAAAATCCTGGTGCAAAAATTAATTCGCAAAGCTGATTAGGGGATGTGACAGCAAGTTGTTCAGAAGAGAGCCATCCCAGATCAAGTGCTCGCTTCTGAATCCGATCGAGATCTAGCCCTTGCCCATCGTCTTTGACTTCAATAATCGTTTGATTTCCTTTGTGATACGCCCGAATTACAATCTGCCCCTGTTCTGGTTTGTCACGTTGTTGCCTGACTTCCAAGGGTTCAATACCATGATCGAAAGCGTTATGGAGTAAATGCAGCAATGGGTCGTAGAGTTTTTCCAGGATTGATTTTTCAACCAAGATCTCAGCGCCGATCAGCGTCAAGCTAACAGGCTTGTGGTGAGTCGTCGATAGGTCTCGCAGGACTCGATGAAACCGATTCAAAACTTCATGTAGCGGCATCATTCGTGCCTGCATGATCTCGTCTCTCAGATGAGTCACCATCCGACGTTGCTGAATCAGCATTTGATGCGGTTGTTTGCTGAATAACGCAATGTCCTCAACCGTTTCTTCCATTTGCATCATGCTCTCAAGGATCTCTTGAACCTGAGACTGTAAAGCTCCATAGTTATCCATTTCTAGCGGGTCAAATTCAGTCGATGCAAAACTAGGAAAAACGAGATGATGGACATTAGCAGACGTTTTATCAGGTTCTCCGCCCCGTTCTGAGACTGGCTTATTACCTGGGTGTTGCCGCTCCGGTGCAATTAGCATTTGATCAGATAGCTTCCCAAGGCGATGCACCATCTTTTGAAATTGTGCGAAACGATCGAGTAGCTCTCGTAGTGAGCCTTGTAGCTGATCATTTTGAAGGGAAAGACCATCGCGATTAATGGCTAGTTCGCCGACTAAATTATTGATTCGTTCCAGTCGCTCTGCATCAACTCGAACAGTCAAACTAGGAGGAGAGGGTGCTTCAAGTTGCTGATTGTAGATAGTCTGACTCGCTTGATTGAGTGGAGATAGCTCAAGAGATTGACTAACCTGGAGCAGTCCATCAGTCTGGTGGTCGAGTCGCGCTAGTTGTCCCGTCTGAGCGTGTTGATTGAGATCGGCAGGGTTAATTGCTAGATCTGTTGGAAAGGTAGGTGCCGTGTTGTTTTGCAGCGAAGGCTCAACGATTATTGGTTCGATTATTGGCTCGATCGACGGTGTGGATGCTTCTATTTCTAGTATCTCTGTAGAGTCAAACTCAACATTCGCGCCACCAAAAGTACTTTGTAACAGAGAAAGCGAGATTTCGAGATCTGCGATCGTTTCTTCTGTCTCAGCAGGCTGTATTTCGTGAGGAGTCGTTGAATTTAAGACGCTTGCATCAATGCCTGCCAAGGCTGCTAATGTAGCAGAAGGGCCAAATTCTTGAGAGCGATCGCCTGTTAGCACCGCCTGTTTGTTACATTCAAAATCAGCGAGTGCTAGTTGGGTAATTTCTAAAGCGCGATCGGGATGAGCATTCAGGGCCTGCTGTACTGTTTTAGCGATTGCCCCAAACCCTGGCAAGTTCAAAAATTCAGCAAACCCTTCAAAGACTTCAACCTGTGCCCTGACTTCTCCAGCAACCTCATACTCTTGAGGATGAGAGATCACCCTCGCCAAACGCTCTAAGCCTTGAGCAACATCTACTTCAAAAATGGCGGAAATCATATCGACTCCCAGATCAGTTGAGCTAGGAAGGTAGCTATCTGCCTGGAGCAGGGTATCGCCGCATCGTTCCTCAAGTTGGCTAAAAATGGAATCTGCGATCGCTAAAGCGGCTTCTGGGTCGAAAGTTCCCGTAGTGATTTGCTCCATCAGAGGCAATCGAAGACAATCATAAGATTGCAGCAATTGGCTTTCTAGGTCAGCATCAATCTCTAAGGCTTCACTGTAGAGTGCCTTAAAGACATTTTCAAGTCGGTGAGCCAGGGTCGCGATCGCATCCAAGCCTACACTCGCAGCGCCTCCTTTCAGGGAATGAGCAGCCCGCATCAAGTTGTGAACTTTGGCAGTACTGCGTTCTTGTCTCAACGTCAGTAACCCTACTTCGAGAATCTGTAGTAACTCAGGAGCCTCTTCGACGAAAAACTGGTAAGCTTGGTCACGAATATCAGGGTCAAGTGCCATATAGCTATCCTATTTGAGTGGTGAGAATTCAGTAGTTAGTGACTAGCTGCAATTAATGGCTAAGAACTAATCACTAACAACTCGCGATTTGAAGATGCTTACAACTGATTTAGGATGGCTATAGTAGCCCAGTAATTCAGTGGTTAGTGATCAGGCTTGTTGCTAGATTATCATTGCCTTAGCCTGACAAGCGGTAGGAAGTAGGAAGTAGGGAGTAGGAAGTAGGGAGTAGGAGAACATTAGCTCACTTTGAATTTACCTACACTTTCTTGAAGCGTTTGAGCCACTTTTCGCAGTTGTGCAAAAGAGAAAGAAACTTGATTGGCTTCATTGGAGGTCTTATTTGCGATCGCTGCCACATCTTGAATAGTTTCAGTAACCGTCTCAGAGGCTTTGGACTGTACCACAGTTGCTTGAGCGATCGCTTCAACTAAGTGACCAATTTGAGTACTCACGGCTGTAATTTTATTCAGGCTTTGTCGAGTTTCATCTACAAGCTTTGTTCCCATCACCACCTGCTCAGTTCCTGATTCCATCGCGGCAACCACCTCTCTTGTCTCTGTTTGAATGCTGACAACTAGCTTTTTAATGTCTCCCGTCGCATCCGCCGATTGTCGCGCTAGTGCCCGTACCTCTTCGGCAACGACTGCAAAGCTTCTCCCGTCTTCTCCAGCGCGCGAGGCTGCGATCGAAGCATTCAACGCCAGCATATTGGTTTGAGCCGCGAAAGCGCTAATCAGGTCTACAACCGTAGAAATTTTCTGAGAAGACTCTCCTAGATATTTCACTTTTTTGGCTGTCTCAGCAACCGTTACCCGAATCGCTTGAATTCCATCAACGGTTCGGTTCATCGCTTCATCTCCTTCCTTAACCGTCTCGGCTGCCAGTCGCACTGCCACTTCAGCTTGTTCTGCGTTGGCTGCAACCTCTCGAACTGCAATCGCCATTTCTTTCACCAGATCCAGGGCAACACCAATTTCCTCTGCTTGGCGAAGCGCTTCCCCTGAGAGCAATTGCACTGACGTTTCACTCGTACTAGTTGTTTCTACCACTTGGTCGGTGGATTCCTGCACTTGCAGCACGATTTTCCGCAAGCTATCTACGGTGGCATTATAAGAGTCAGCGATCGTGCCAATTTCATCCACGGTTACTTTTGCGCGAGTCGTCAGATCCCCTTTACTAATCGGATCGACTTCTAGAAGCAGCTCTAAAGCACGCTTTTGTAGTCCTTCTTTAAGTTGACGTTGCTCCTCTGCGAGGCGAGTGGTTTGTTCCAGTAGTTCAACCCGGTAAATGGTTAGTCCAAGCTCATAACCGAGCCGCTTGAGAAAGTTGATCTCAAACTCTTGCCAATCGTGAGTTGCCGAGCAGGAATGAGCTATCAGCAAGCCAAACAGTTGATTGACGCTCGCGATCGGAACGATAAGACTAGCTTTGACTTCTAGACCCTCCAGCAACTTTAAATGCTCTGGATGGAAGTTTGCCTGAGTTACGTCACTCACCGCAACAATCCGCCCCTCTCGATAAGCTTCGCGTAGCGCTTCTGGTATGCAGGAATCACTAATGTTTCCATCCAGAGCACTAGACCAGCCTGCCTCAACTGATTCAGAAATTACTCCGCTGGAACCAGTATCAAAGCGATAAATAACGATGCGATCGAGCTTGAGAAGCCGACGAGAATCTTCGACTGCCTGATCAAAGATCAATTGAAGATCCTTTTCCCGTACCACACCTGATCCTTTTGCTGCGGTCAGTTGACGTTCTTGGCTAGCTTCAAAGGTTTGCGCCTCTGATGAAAGTTGTAGCTGAGTAGCCATGTAATTAATGTTGTCTCCTAGCGAGGAAACTTCGTCTTCACCTCGAATGCGTAAACGAGTTTTCAAATCACCTTGACCAATTTTCTCAACTGCTGCCGCCGCCGCAAGGATTGGACGGGTCGCTCGGTTTGCAATGAGTGTGGCTAATATCGCGACGAGCAAGGCCGTAATTCCAGTTCCAATGGTCAAAGTAGAAAGTAGCTGTTGCTGCGGTGCAAACGCGACTGCGGTATCCATCGAGATGATTGCTCGCCAATTAAGGTCTGGCAGACCTTGCACTGTAACAGGAGGGCTATAAGCGAGCAGTTGCTCAGTCTTTGTTCTTGTGTTGGTAGACAGGGCAACATCCGCTTGCTCCGCTGCTTTTAAGTCTTTAAAGTCAGGATAAATATCGCCAGGCAACACTGGGCTGTACACTTCTTTAAAGTCTGTAGCTTGTACCCCTGAAGAAGGGATTGCTCTCACCCTCGTTCCTTCGGTTGTTCCTGTCGGGCCAATGAAAATTTCTTCAGAAGCATCAAGGAGATAGTATTGAGTTCCTTGAGTACCAAAGTTGCGAATCACATCTTCTAAGAACTCTACAGGCATCCGGCCGCGGACGACTGCGATCGGTTGACCCGTTACTTTGTCTTTGACCGTGGAGGCGATTTCAACGCTGAAGATGCCTGAGCTTTTTGAAACAACTGGCTGGCTTAAGATTGCGCCGTTGGTCTTGAGTGCAGCCTGAAAATAGTCCTGGTTAAGTTGGTTATCCAGGGGTGAACCTGGGGTTTGAGCAATCACATTCCCGTCGAGAGCAAAAATAGCAATGCTGTCATAGTTTCTGTAACTCTCAAGAAGCTGAGTGAGAACTTCTGCCTTGTCTTGTGCACTCATCTTTGAGCGTAATTCGGGATCTGTAAAAGCATCCAGGTTTGCGATCCCCTTAATATCTTCAAGTCGATCGCGCATGAATAAACTTGCTTTATTCTGCAAGTCTGCGGCTTTTGACTTCCCAAATTCCTCAGTTTGAGTCGTAATCGATTGATTGGCGAAGTAGTAGGCGACTCCTCCAATGATCAATACTGGCGTTGTGCCAATAACGATCGCGAGAGCAGTTGCTTTTACCCTAACGCTGAGTCGCTGCCACCAACCAACGAGTCCCGCCTGTGGAGGTATTTGTAAACTGTCTCTGCTTAGATCCGCTATCGTCGATCGAGATGATTGAAGGGCTGCATGGACAGGATTAAGCTGAATTGCTATTGCATCCATATCGTGAATGCTGTCTACCGCAGTTTGATTCTGAGTTGTGTTCCGGGGAGTGGTCTTAGCGGGTGTTTTAGCCATGTTACAAACCTTTTCAACAGTAGGGAATTGGCGGTCAGTCGCTCCAAGAAGGAGACACCAGAAGAGCAGAAATTAATGCTTATCGAACGAATGGTCAAACTATAGCTATGCCATTTGAGTGGTAAAAATTCTGTGGTTAGTCCTTAGTGGTTAGCCGTCAATTAACGGTCAAGAACTAAGAACGTGCTATTTCAAGATTCTTACAACTGATTGAGGACTGCTATAGCGGATGCACCCATGCTGTAAAAGAGGAAACCGTTGCTTGATGGCTAACAGCATAGAAAATTGCACCTCAAAACGAATCGAGCTTCCGTCAATACTTTAGAAACGAATTTTATGTCTTGAGTAGTGGCGTTTTAACCAAATTTCAAACCGTAAGCTGAAACCCACCCTGGAAAGACATTGCAGATTACAAGAAGCACCCCTATAAAATCGAAAGTCTAGTCAAGTAGGCAGTGGGAGAAAACTTAAGTATGTAAATAAAATTAAAGAGCCGCTCACAATACAGACAAATCCGACCAATAAGATTTGATGGCTGTTTCATTCCGTTACACAACCGAGCTATTGACCACCACTTGGCGACTTGCGGATGAATAATGTACTCGTGTAGAAGTATGGCAATACCATGTCCCTACCAAAATCCATTTCTAGTGGGTACTTCATTTCCGCGCTAGTCCCCTACTAGGGCAAACCTATCTACTCGTTACGAGAGTAAATGTAAGTACGACAAGGTAAGGGAGTGGCATGACGTGAGCGCAACAGCGATGCACCGATGACTTCAGCGACTCTCAGAATTAATCACTTTTAGCGACTCTCAGAATAATGGCTTGTTGAGATGAGCCTGTGAGTCAACCTGTGAGTCAACAATTGTGAATCAACAACATAGCTGACTAAGCTCTGCTTACAATACTAGAATTCCGACGGGCTATGGAGAACCGTATCTAGTTAGTGTGTTTGTTCTTTGCCACCGCTTGAAGAGTCATCAGGCTTTTTTTGAAACCTTTACTTTTGAAACCTTTACTTGGTGAAGCCCCTGGAATCGTATTTTCTGACAAGTGGCAAAAGAAGTCGTGACACTACTGTATTCGTAACACTACTGTATTCGTGACACTACTGTATCTGCAACCCCGTTCCGTGAAACATCTAAAACATTTAGGTTCCAGTAAATTTAAGCGACTAAGTTCTAGCAACTGAGTTTCAGCGACGTTATCCGGATAGATGCATTTTGTTCAAGCTGACACTCAATTTAGGATCTAAGTCGCAAGCATATGATCTTTTGCCTCATCCATTCTTGTCAACAGGTATTGCCAAAGTCAAGCAAAACTTAATGTTAGGTTTATAAGTGACAGTAAAATAAATCACATCCAGCGTTGTTGATCTAAGTAAAAAGAGAGCAAAATTCAGAGCTTGGAAATTAAATGATACAAGTATTTAATACGACCTCTGTGTAATCATCGTTTTACTATCGTAGAAAGTTATATTCCTGGTCGATCGCATCGTCTAATTTTCAGCAAGCATTCTTTCTAACCAAACCAAAACTTGTTTCCCTAGAAAGTACAGCCAAAACCATAGAATAGAGGACGAGCGATGTCTCGATCGCTTCACTACTCGTAACTTTCAAATTTTTTTAGTCAGATTAATACTTAGACAAATACTGTCTTTTATGATCAATTCTCAGTGTCATGTTTAATCATGTGATGGTATTAATAAAGTATTAGAACTAACAAAGTATCGAATTTAGTGATTGCTTTTACGGTAACCGGGGCTGTATCGTTTTTTACAGAGCGGTTAATTAAAAAGCCTGTTTAATGGAGGTTCAAGTTCACTCAAATTCAAATAAACTAATTAAGTTGTGCAAACTGCCTGAATTGATGTGACCGATACAGACTTAAATTTTTCTCTATGCATGTTCACGTTAAGAAATTGTCATGGCTGCATACTAAACACAAAATTTTTATGGTGCTTACTATTTATGCTAAAGGCTGTGCTAACCTGTCACATGAATGTTGCCTAAGAATTCTAAAAATAGAGTTCTAAAGAAATTTACAGAAACGATTAGATCAAGTTGTTCTCGCAAAGGAGTCTAGGCGAAGTGATGACGAGTAATTGTGTTGCGGTACGCTCAAGTGCTCACCCCTGTCCGCAGTTTGAAGATTCTAACTTTGTTGGTCTAAAGTTACTAGCGCAAAGTGATTTTTATAAGTTCTAACCCGATCGGTTACGGTTGCCCTCACCTTCTCCTCGTCAAACTGATAGTCCATTTCAACTAAAGATCTATTTCTACCATGCGTATGTCCCCGATTTTTTTGCCAGAAAAGCTTGCGTTTTGTCTATTAACTGTTTCTTTGGTTTTTACAAGCGCCTGCTCTAGTCAGACTTCTACTAGTAACTCAAACACTGGTGCACCTGCTGTAAGCAACGCCTCAAGCAAAAATTCTGCAAAAGTGATTCGCATTGCGATCGGCACCCAAGACCCAACCATCAATATGGTTACGGGCGGATCGATCATTCGTGAAGAGAAGCTTTTGGAGAAGCATTTACCGAGAACGGGCAAGTATGAAAATGTAGAGTACAAAATTGAGTGGTCAAGCCATACATCAGGGCCACCCGTAACCAACAAAATGCTGGCAAATCAGCTCGATATTGGGATGATGGGTGATTTTCCATCGACACTCAACATGACAACGTTTCAGCAGAAAGGAAACGGAGTCAAGTCCATATATGTCGCAAGCCTTGCCTATGGTGTGACTGGCGCGGGTAATGCTGTCATGGTTCCTAAAGACAGCCCCATTCAAACGTTGGAAGATTTGAGAGGCAAAGACGTTTCTGTTCCTTTTGGGTCTGCTGCTCACGGCATGTTGCTCAAAGCTTTGAAAGATGTGGGAATTGATCCTCAAAAAGACCTACGCCTCGTGAGCCAAACGCCAGAGGTGGGAGGAAGCAGTTTAAGAACCAGTCAAATTGCTGCCCACGCCAACTTTGTTCCCTTTGGTGAACTGTTTCCTTATCGAGGTTTTGCCAGAAAGATTTTTGACGGAGCACAAACAGGAATTCCAACCTTTCATGGAGTCCTGGTTCGTTCAGATTTTGTAAAAGAAAACCCAGAAATCGTTGTGGGCTATCTCAAAGCGCTACTCGAAGCAAACAAAATGTTTCGTGAGAAACCAGAGGAATTAGCCACCAAGGTCGAGAAATGGTCAGGGATTGAGCGAGAAGTGGTTTACATGTTTCTAGGGCCCTCTGGGGTTCAGCAGATTAATCCAACGATCCGCCAAGTTAACTTTGATGCCCTCAAGAATAGCGTGATGACCCTGAAACAATTGGGTCGGTTGGATGCCACCGTCAACCCAGACGACGTGCCCAAGTGGGCAGATGATAGCTACTTGCGGCAAGCGATGAAAGAGATGGGGCTGAATTACGATGAAGTCGCGAATAGTAGCTCTGTGATTACAGGTGAGGATGCTCAAACCAAAGAGCCAATCAAAGATCCCAAGTTGGCGGCTCAGATTTGGATCAAAGGTGAAAACAAGGTGATGAGCTTTGCTTCTATTAAAAATATGATGGCAATGCTGCAAAAACAGAAGGTAGATAAGCGAACGATCGGGGCGACCTTCGTTCACGATCGCAACACTGGTGAGAAACTACTGGCGGATAATTCCTTCTATGTCCGTAATGGCGAGGAGGTTTCCGCATTTCTGACTGAAAAAGATGCTCAAGTCTTTGCAAGTAAGACGGGCGCTAAGGTTGCTGACTTTAAAGCGTTGCAGCAAGCCTATTCTCAAACTGCTCAGTTAGGCATCTTGGTCAGTGCTAAATAAGTCTGGCTGTGAGCCGATTCAGGATTAAGGGTTACCTCCAGCAAGCTGCTTTTCGGGGTTTCTATCATTAAGAGGTGTACAATGCCTGTCCCGTCTTCTGAGCCTTTATTCGCTAAGACAAGCTTATCTGCTGTTAAAACTCAGCGTTTTGCCGTACGCCGGAACGGACGATCGTCTGCCTATTCACCAGTCAATGCCAAGCTGCTGAGGCGACTGCTTTCTCTAATTCTATTTTTCGGAATTTGGCAACTTCTCTGTGCTCTCAGGTTCAAATTTTTCATCAACTTCGAGTTTTTGCCTTCTCCTGTGGAGGTTCTGGAATCGACGCTAAAGTTCTTTTCGGGCGATCCGATGGTGCATATCCAGGCAAGTGTTGTTCGAGTGTTGGCTGGCTTCACGATCGCCGCCGCTCTAGGAATTAGTCTGGGTATTTTGATTGGTTGGTTTCAGAATGTTGAAGACTTAATCTTCTTACCCTTGGAGTTGTTGAGACCGATCCCAGCGGTTGCCTGGATTCCCCTGGCGATCCTGATGTTTCCTAACTCAGAAGCAGGAATGATTTACATCACCTTTATTGGTGCATTCTTCCCGATTTTGATCAGCACGATTCGTGGCGTTGAAAACACGGATTTGTTGTTGCTGAGGGTGGGGCAATGTTTGGGCGCAAAGCAGTGGCACCTGTTTAAGGATATTGTGGTGCCAGGGGCAATGCCAAGTATCTCCAGTGGACTCGTGATCGGCATGGGTAGCTGTTGGTTTTGCCTGGTTACGGCTGAGATTTTAGCAGGTCGATATGGCGTGGGCTATTTCACCTGGGAGTCTTATGTCACCTCAAACTATCCGCCGATCGTCATGGGAATGCTTCTGATCGGTTTAATGGGCGCGCTGAGTGCTTATTTAGTTGATCAACTGACTCGACTACTGATGCCTTGGCGGGTCACAAAGAAGCAGAATACATAGCTGTATACATGCTATACACCTATAGCAGTTCTAAATCAGTTGTGAGAGCCTTGAAATCGTGGGTTTTGAGTGATTCGTTCTTAGCCATCAATTGACCGCTTACCCCTAAGGACTAATCACCGAATTCTCACCACTCAAATAGGATAGCTGCCGTATGCTTCCGTTTTGGTATCATTTGCACTCAGGGAATCGGTGATCATGGCAACACTGGCAGAGAAGCACTTTGTTCGATCGGCGAGGGGATCTGTTGAGATTGAAAATTTGTCGGTTTGTTTCAAGCGTAAGGGCCAGTCTACTCATGTGCTTGATTCCATCAATTTCAGCATCAATCCGGGTGAATTTGTTTGTTTATTGGGCCCATCGGGCTGTGGCAAGTCAACAATTCTGAATGTGATTGCTGGGTTTATTCAGCCAACCGAGGGCAGCGTAATCGTGGATCAACAGCGCGTTGAGTCTCCGAGTTCCGATCGAGGCTTTGTCTTTCAACAGTACTCTTTACTTCCGTGGAAAACGACGTTTCAAAATGTGGAATTTGGTCTCAAAATCCAGGGAGTGCCGAAATCAAAGCGGAAAGCGTTGGTGGATGAGTTTCTGAATCGAGTCGGGCTTTATAAACATCGCAATTCTTACCCCTACCAACTTTCGGGAGGAATGCAGCAGCGTGCGAGTATTATCAGAGCGTTGGTCAACTCTCCCTCGGTGCTGTTGATGGATGAGCCATTTGCTGCACTGGATGCACAGACCCGGCAAATGATGCAGGAGCTATTACTAAATATTTGGAGCGATCTCAAGCCAACCGTTGTGTTTGTGACGCACGATATTGAGGAAGCTTTATTTTTAAGCGATCGAATCCTGGTCATGGGCGTGAATCCGGGCAGAATCAAAGCTGAGATTACTGTGTCTCTAGAGCGTCCTCGTCACATTGACAGTATCGTATCCCCAGAGTTTATTAATTTGAACCGTCAAGTATTTGAGCTAATTCGAGAAGAAACGCTCAAGAGTATGGAACTGGATTAGCTAGAATTAGAGATTCTGCAACGTTTTGATCGCGGTTTTGATCACTGATAGTTTGATCACTGATAAAAGGAGATCTGAGTGGATACTCAAGTCAATACACAATGGGTGCAAACCGACGTTCTTGTGATCGGAGGCGGCACTGCCGGAACAATGGCAGGAATTAAGGCCAAACAGGCAAACCCAGAAGGAAACGTTCTAATTTTGGAGAAAGCCAACATTCGTCGCAGTGGCGCGATCGCAATGGGCATGGATGGCGTAAATACGGCTGTGATTCCGGGCAATTCGACTCCTGAGCAGTACGTTCGGGAGGTGACGATCGCCAATGATGGCATTGTGAATCAGAAAGCGGTTTATCAGACAGGCAAGCTTGGGTTTGAGGTGATTCAAGAGCTTGAAAGCTGGGGCGTGAAGTTTCAGAAAGACACCCAGGGGAACTATGACCTAAAGCAAGTGCATCGGGTGGGTAAATACGTGCTGCCGATGCCAGAAGGGAAAGATCTCAAGACGATTTTGGCGCGTCAGGTCAAACGGCACAAAGTCAACGTTACGAATCGAGTCATGGCAACTCGTGTTTTGGTGCAAGACGGACGAGCGATCGGGGCAGTCGGCTTTGATGTGCGAAGTGGCGACTTTGTTGTGATTCAAGCGAAGGCCGTGATTCTTTGCACGGGTGCTTGTGGACGACTTGGCTTACCCGCTTCTGGATACCTGTATGGGACTTACGAAAACCCAACCAATGCGGGAGATGGCTACTCAATGGCCTACCACGCTGGCGCGGAACTAAGTAACATTGAGTGTTTTCAGATCAATCCCCTGATGAAGGATTACAACGGGCCAGCTTGTGCCTATGTTGCCAGTCCGTTTGGAGCCTATACCGCCAACGCAGAAGGACATCGCTTTATTAGCTGCGACTACTGGAGCGGTCAAATGATGTTGGAAGTCTGGAAAGAGCTAAACTCTGGTAAAGGGCCCGTTCAACTCAAGATGACCCATCTAGACGAAACCACTATCTCTGAGATTGAGTCTATCCTCTGGTCAAACGAGCGTCCGAGCCGAGGCCGCTTTCACGAAGGGCGGGGCGAAAATTACCGAACTCACGGCGTTGAGATGAACATTTCAGAAATTGGATTGTGTAGTGGTCACAGTGCATCTGGAGTGTGGGTTAACGAAAAGGCAGAAACCACTGTACCCGGACTGTATGCGGCTGGCGATATGGCAAGTGTGCCGCACAATTACATGATTGGTGCGTTTGTGTTTGGACGGTTGGCGGGTCAAAATGCGATGGAATATAGCCAGAATTTAGATCAAGTTCAGCCTGATTCCGAGTTTCTAGAAGCTGAAAAAGCCAGAATCTATGCCCCGCTCGATCGCCCCAATGGAGTCCCTCATACTCAAGTCGAATACAAACTGCGCCGTTTGGTGAATGATTACTTACAGCCGCCCAAGTCAGCTAACAAAATGGAGCTTGGTTTAAGTAACTTTGTGCGCTATCACGATACCCTGGATCTGATGGGAGCGCGTGATCCCCACGAGTTGATGCGCTGTATGGAAGTTCACTTTATTCGCGACTGTGCAGAGATGGCAGCCCGTTCCTCTTTATATCGTCGAGAGAGCCGTTGGGGACTGTATCACTATCGGCTGGACTATCCAGAGAAAAACAACGAGGAGTGGTTCTGCCACGTCAATCTCAAAAAAGCCGAAGGTGAAATGACGCTGTTTAAGCGATCGATCGAACCCTACATTGTGGATGTAGACGTAGAGACTGAAGTGTACGATGTAGCAGTTCGCTAAACCAAACAGACGAGTCGCAACCATTAATTAGTGATCAATTATTGAATCAAAAGGATCAAAGAATTATGGCTTTAGCTATGCAGCGTGTGGATGTTCCGGTGATTGTTGATGAATCCAAATGCTTAGAAAAATGCACTGCCTGCATTGAAGTCTGTCCCTTAGACGTGTTGGTAAAAAACCCCGAAACGGGCAAAGCCTACATGAAATACGACGAGTGCTGGTTTTGTTTGCCCTGCGAGAAAGAATGTCCGACAAACGCCATCACGGTAAAAATCCCATTCTTGTTGCGGTAGAGGAGTGCAAGCATTGATGAATTCTGAACTTGACCCGTGGTTAGAAATGCTGCGATCGCCAGAAGTCAGCGATCGGTTAGTGGCGGTCAAAACGCTTCAGCATTTGGGCGATGAAGAGGCCTTAGAGCCGCTGATTACTGCACTTCAGGATGAAAACTTTGGGGTGCAAAAGTTAGCCGTGACTGCTTTGTGGGAACTTGCAAATCCCAAAGCGGTTCCAGCCCTGGTGGAATGCCTTGTTTCTAGTGATGCAGAAATCCGCGAAGAAGCCTTATCAGCACTCGGTGAACTTATTTCAACTGATCACTTAATGCTGTTGCTAGATGCCTTGCACCGGGACAATGCAAACCTGCAATTGAGTCTTCTAATTCTATTGAGAAAGATTCATGATGCTCAATCGTTGCCGTCTGTTCTACCTTTCTTTGAATCTGAAAATGCTGAACTGCGAGAGGCCGCTGTTACGACGCTCCGATACCTCAACCAGGTAGCCCGCTGTCAACCTGCGATCGCTTTAATGTCTGATCCAATCAATGCAGTTCGCTGTGCTGCTGCCCTCACATTAGGACATCTGGCAGATTCTGAAGTTGTTCCAACACTCTGTCAAGCCTTAACGTCTGACTCAGACTGGCAAGTGCGACGGAATGCTGCAAAATCACTAGCGCTTCATGCGGATGCAGCAGCGGTGCCTGCTTTAGAATCGGCATTGTCTGATGAACATTGGCAAGTCAGAAAATTCACGCTGCAAGCTTTGCAGAAAATACCCGACGATCGCACCTTGCCTGCTTTAATCAAAGCCCTGGCAGATGAGTCTTCAGATGTTCGTCGGGATGCCGCGATCGCGCTGGGCGTTTTGAACAATAAGGCTGCCTTAAATGCGCTCCAGCAAGCCTTGGATGACCCGGATAGAGATGTGTGTATCTATTCACAACGAGCTATCCAGAAAATCCAGGAATCGAGGCAAGAGGCTTCCAATGCCTAGTCATTCGTCACCTTTTCAACAGTCCAACGCATCCTCTGAGCCGAGCGACCCTGATCCCTTGACTGAAGATCGTCAACAAGAAGTTGTTCGATGTCTCAAGCAAGTTCTTGAACCCATTCTAAACACCGATGTCGTCAGCTTAGGGATGGTGCGAAATCTGAGAGTTGTAGACGACTACATCTATCTGCGCCTCTACATTGGAAAGCATCAGCATTCCTTAAAAGACCAGGTACAGTCGAGTTTATCTGCTTTACTGTGGTGTAAGAAAACATACATTCAACTCTGTACAATTCCTGGCGTAAGAACCACGCTGGCAATTTCTAGTGGAAAAGGTGGCGTAGGAAAATCAACTACTGCGGTTAACTTAGCCGCTGCTCTCAGCCTACAAGGTGCCAAGGTCGGCTTACTAGATGCGGATGTCTACGGCCCGAATGTGCCTCAGATGCTCGGCTTGGGACAGACAGACGTTGCGATCGTGGACACGCCAGAGGGTCAGAGATTTTTGCCATTAGAAGCTCACGGCATCAAAGTCATCTCAGTTGGCTTACTCGCTGAACCTGACCATCCGCTTGCTTGGCGAGGCCCTGTCCTTCATAAAATCGTGACTCAATTCATTCACGAAGTCGTCTGGGGAGACTTAGATTATTTGCTGATTGACCTGCCTCCCGGAACTGGAGATGCCCAGATTACGATCGTACAAGAAAGCCCAATTTGCGGCGTGATTCTCGTGACGACCCCTCAGCAAGTTGCCGTATCAGATGTGCGGCGAAGTATTCATCTGTTTCGACAAGTAGGAATACCAGTTCTTGGCATTGTCGAGAATATGAGCTATCTGATCTGTGAGCATTGCGGCAAGCCTACTCCCATCTTTGGTAGCGGCGGAGGGCAGCAGTTAGCAGCAGAACTCAACGCAACGTTGCTGGGTCAAGTTCCCATTGATTCGCAGATCTGCGCGGGGGGTGATCAGGGTCAACCGATTACGATCGCGTTCCCTGAGTCTCCGGTAAGCCAGGTGTTCATGCAGGTTGCGGCTGCTCTCAACGCAACATTTTGCCCTTCCAACTTGTAATTGCCAACTTGTAATTGTTAGATAGCAATCCTATCTGAGTGGTGGCTTACTAACCACCGAATCCTCACCACTCAAATGGGATAGCTATATTTCTGGCTCTAATTGCTACTACACTTGCTGTTTGGGCATTGCTCTCATAATCGCTTCTCCATTAAGAACGGCTAACATATCATCATTGGACTTCCACCAAAACCCGTGCAAAAATCGCTCAAACTCAGAATTGACAGTGGATTTTGGCAAAGACTGAATGACCCTTGGGGTACACCATTCACTGTCGTCTATTCGATCGACCACTAGCCCTAGAGTCTGCCCTTTAGGATGAGGAAAGGTTCCTTTACCCGTGTGAATCTGTAACACAACCACTTCGTAGACTGAGGGATAAGTTGCTTGCTGATACCAGGGTGTGAGTCCGCACAGGTGCCCTAAGTCAACCATCCAGAGAATCTCGCCCCGCCAATTGTGAACCCCCATCACCCAAGCAGGCATATGAGGAATCGGAATAATCTGGGCGATCGGAGTGCTCAACACCTCAGCGATCTGCTGAATAGGCAAAAGGGCTGTTGTCTCAGGCACAATATCAAGCCGCAAAAATTGTTCCTTACGTTCTGAGGAGTCCGCAAGTGTAGAATCCTGCATCAATGCAGAGGGT
This sequence comes from Phormidesmis sp. 146-12, assembly GCF_052939495.1. NCBI lineage: Bacteria > Bacillati > Cyanobacteriota > Cyanophyceae > Leptolyngbyales > Leptolyngbyaceae > Phormidesmis > Phormidesmis sp. 146-12. Next base: position 16,567 of record NZ_JBJPHS010000077.1, read on the forward strand.
GACATCGAATCAAAAATAGATAAAGCGTCAGACATTGATTTGCTTTTAGATTGAACTTTTAATCATCTGTTTAACGGTACGTACAAACTCTTCTTGATCAATCGGCTTCGCTAAATAGGCATCTGCTCCTTGCTTCATCCCCCAAAATCTATCCATCTCTCCTCCTTTAGTAGAGCAGATAACAATGGGAATATTGCTGGTATCAGCTTTTGATTTGAGTTCACGACAGACTTCAAATCCACTGCACCCTGGTAATACAACATCAAGAACAACAACGTCAGGCCTTTGCCGATTGACGGCAGCGATCGCTTCTTCCCCACTTTGGGCAACCAGGACATTGATCCCACCCTGCTGTAAGCAATGGATGAAAATCTGCATATCCGTCAAAGAATCTTCAACAACTAGGACAGTACTCATAGTTTCACTCGTGCAAGCGATAAAGGACTGATCGATAAAAACCCTAATGGAGTGGGTGAAGCTCGTTGTGCTCTATTACAAGTACTTGCGAACTATACTTAGCACTGCAAAGGTATCCAGTGGTTTACTGAGAAAGTCTGATGCTCCAGCAAAATTTGACTGAAGACGGTTAACAGCACTGCTGCTGCTAGTCAAAATTACAATAGGTGTATCGCAAAAACCGGAAGTCTTGCGTAATTGTTCACAAATTTCATATCCGTTGATTTGGGGCATTACCAAGTCCAAAAAGATTAAATCTGGTTTGCGAATTAATAAAACTCCGATCGCTCTAAGGGGATTATCTACCCCTACAAACTGATAGTTTGCGGATGTAAGCAGCTTTTCTAAAGTCTGGAGGACTAAAAAACTGTCATCAACACAAGCAATCAGCGGTTTTCGAGAGGTCACAGACAGCGATCGTAGACCAGACCTGCTTTTCGGTTCTGACTTAACTTGCCCGATCGCTGTGACAGGAGCCACTGACATCGGCAGTATCCCAGACTCTCCTTGTCGAAAAAATGGCCCTGGCAAGTCAGCAACCGTCATGAGTACCACCCATTCCAGTTGAAAACAAAGCAAGAGCGAAGAAGTAACCTCCACAACATTACGTTGCGTTTTTACAGCGAGATCACGCAATGTGTTCTGTCCATTTAAGAGGACAACCAGGGTTTGGTAAAACTGTTCTGAACTATTCTTGCGAAGTTGCTTGGGTTGCTTAAGGATAGGGGCCCAGTTGGGAGAATAGTCCACAAGTTTAGCGTCTTGCCAAGCTATCCAGAGTGCTTCAGCGTCCGCGATCGCGCTTTCTACCTCAGTCCAAGAACGTTGTTGAGACAATGCATCATCCTGTATAACTTGATCCACCACATCTACTGCTTGAGCGACATCAAACATCACTTCAGCAGTAGTACAGTCAATCATTTTTGCGGCTTGCTGCTCGGTGATTTTCTTTTGAGTTAGCCATAGCTGTACCAGCGCATACTCCCAACCAACTGGGAAAGTTAGCGCGTTAATACTAGCCAAATCAGAGTGCCACGCTAGTCTGTAATTAGGCACCTTGGGAAAGTAAGTGACTACGTTTCTATTCCACCGTCTTACTAAGTGATTCCCACCCGTTGCATAGATAATTGCCCCTTGAGATAAATAAAAAATCCATTGTTGTCCACTGGCATCCATCTGCACAAGTTGCCCACTGAACTGAGACAGGTGAAGATTTCTGAGAGTTTGAGTATTTTTCAAAGCGGTAAACCTCCATCGGATCGGGAAAACTCACTTTCGCAACTAACGTCAAGTAACATAGTTTCTCTGCGTAAATAATTTGTTAGCAAGCTGTAGAAGACCTAGCAGTTCTGCTAAAACCTCTCTAGAAAGGCTACGGAATCAGTACAGATCCATTAAATATGGTCAAAATTTTATGTTGAGCGACACACCTGAGATTCACAAGAACTGCAATGTTTAAGAGAATAAGTTCCTGATCTCTGGATAAGGTAGGAAGAATGATGGCTCTATTGCTTTGTCTTAATCGCACAAATCGCGCAGATCAAGTCAAGTAGACGTGAATTTGATGAGAGTTTTTTGGTGTTGCTGAATCAGGGGATGAATTGCCCCAAAGCGGAGGGAACCCCAAGGTTCAAAGTCCCCCAAAATTGGGGGATTTAGGGGGCGAAAAGATGGACACTTCTCACAGATTCATCCCTCCAATCAGCAACGCCTTTTTTTGCTTCGTTGTTCACGACCTCTGCCCCCCAACCCCCCAGAATTGGGGGACTTTAAGAGAAGAATTGTGGTTCAAAGTCTCTCACTCGTGAGGGATTTAGAGGGCGTTTCTGGATCTAAAAGCGAAGAGTTCATCGACCTGACGTTAAGTAGGGTAGTTTTCCTTAAAAATTACACCCGCTTTTGGTCACACCCTGAGTCATTTGAATTTCAAAAACGAAAAATTTGTAAATAAAATATCTTGCAGTTCACACCCTGTAAAGTAAATACGGGAAATAAGCTTTGCGACGGCTTTATGTAGACTTATCTGCCTTATGAGATGAAGTAGACGTAATCTCTGTCAGATCATTAGAAGGCATCTTACTTATATTTTCTAGCGATGCACTGTTCGGTCTAATTCACCACTGATGCAAAAATTGGGACAAGAGAAAATTATCAGAACCGCTCTTATCACAGAGATTTGTTTACTATATCACACTACTACGCAAATCTGAAATATACATTGTAGAAATGTAATATATAAGAGGTATCGCTTTGTTCAATAGTTCAGACTGTTCTCATTACTCTCTCATTGCATCTTTTTTCACATTTTTAAGTAATTGGGAAAATTGCGAAAAGCTTTCTCCTCTCTTGAGTTTGGTTGGTCAGTGCGATCGCCATACTCGATTGTCGATCGCTCTCACCTACTACCGACCTCGCTTCTAAACCAGAGGTTTGTGTCTGTGGGAGTAAGCGCGTGGAAAGTACTGCTGGTTGGCAGTTTCTACAGGGTTGAGGCAGCCTTAATGATCGCTCGTTAGAGGTTTGAGCCATTAGAGCGATACATTAAACTTCCGCAAGGACTTAGAGTGTCGTCAGAACGTTTAGAGGTCACACGAATGATGAGTAGCAATGATTCCTCACAATCTGATCAGGAGTGGTTCGATCGTGGGAAAGAGGATGCTTGGGCTGGTAAATCAAAACAGCCTCCAGAGCATGATCCTCAAGCTGCTAGTTTTTATGATCTAGGCTACAGCGAGGGAGAGATTGAACGACCATCGACTAGCAAGCCAACTCCTAATGTAGAACAATCTTGAATCCAGGCGGTGGGTGTCATAGCAGCGATCATGATGGACGATTAGATAAGAGGGTGCTGAAATAGTATCCAGGTGGGTAAGTGCTGATGATGACTAAGCACCTGTCGATGCAGATTGGTTCCTCAATTCTTTGGGTGAGCGATCGAGATGAATTAACAATATGCTGCAATATCCTCACCGCACACATCCGCCAAGTAGCAGAGCGCTCTGAACCGTAACCCAACCAGTTGCTCATAAAACGGATTCAATTTGCACATTGGGGGAATGTGAATTAGCAGCCGACCAAAGCAGTGAATATCGCGCTCAAACGGACATTGGGAAGGAATAAGGCGACAGAAAAAATGAGCTGTCTTAGCGCTGCGGATTTCGATCACGTCGAGTTTTTGAGCAATGGGTTGAAGAAGGGAAGCGATGAATGGTTTGGGAGTAAGGTGCAACATGATTCAGTCTCCTAATGCCTTGATATGAAGTGGTGTTGCTTCGTTGTCTAATGATTTATAGGATTGAGATTGGGAGCTTATGCAGTGATCTCCATCCGTGATGATTCATGCAACACGCTGGAGGGGCAGCAGTGCTATTTTTGTACTCGCGGTTCCTTCAGAGTTTCGCCGCACGTTAAACGCTTGACCCAAATTCAGAATCGTGAACGACGACGCTAACCTCTCTCACTCCAAACGCTAAAAGCCAATGACGCTTTCCTCTCTAAAACAACCTAAATTTAGCAATCGTAAGGTGAAATTTCTCCTTCCCCTCGCGTTCTTGATTTCTCATGCTTCATTTTTCATTTCTTCCTACGCCCCTCTTCCTGCGGTTGCCCAAATCACTGATGTCCGCAAAACCGAGACCGATCGACTGCTTAATCAGGGAGTTCAACAGTATCAGACTAGCCAATTTGAGGCAGCAATCATCTCTTGGCAACAGGCCCTTCAGATGTATCGTGCAATTAAAAATCAGCAAGGTGAGGGCAAAGCACTAGTCAATCTGGGATCTGCTTACTATTCTTTAGGTAACTATACCAAAGCCATCGAGTACTATCAGCAAAGTTTAGCGATCGCCCGCGAAATCAAAGATCGACAAGGTGAGGGGAGAGCACTGGACAATTTGGGAACTGCTTACAATCTAATAGGCAATTATGCCAAAGCGATTGAGTATTCTCAGCAACGGTTAGCGATCGCACGGGAACTCAAAGACCGCCAAGGTGAGGGGAGAGCACTGGGCAATTTGAGAAATGCTTACAGCTCTCTAGGCGACCATACCAAAGCGATTGAGTATGCTCAGCAACGGTTAGCGATTGCGGACGAACTCAAAGACCAGCAAGCTGCGGGCAAGGTACTGGAAGATTTGAGAACTAATTACCGTCCTTCAAGCAACTATTTCTTCAAAGCCGTTGAGACCTATCAGCAATGGTTAGCGATCACACGTAAACTCAGAAGTCGGCAAGGTCAGGGCTTTAAATTGGACAGGTTGGGCACTGCTTACCGTTCTCTAGACAACCCTGACAAAGTGATTGAGTATGCTCAACAAAGTTTAGCAATCGCACGCGAATTCAACGATCGTGAAAGTGAGGGCAATGCACTAAGCAATTTGGGAGTTGCTTACAATTCTCTAGCTAACTACTCCAAAGCGATTGAATACGCTCAAAAAAGGTTAGCGATCGCAAGGGAAATTAAAGACCGTCGAGGTGAGGGCGACGCATTAGGCATTCTGGCAAATACTTACAGTATACTAGGCGACTATTCCAAAGCGATTGAGCATTATCAGCAATGGTTAGTAATCACACGCGAAGTCAAAAACCGTCGAAGTGAGGGCGCGCTGGGCAATCTGGGAAGTGCTTACTCCATGCTAGGCAACTATACCAAAGCGATTGAATACCGTCAGCAATGGTTAGCGATCACCCGCGAAATTAAAAACCGACGAGATGAGGGCATCGCGCTGGGCAGTCTGGGAAATGCTTACTCTATGCTGGGCAACTATTCCAGAAGCATTGAATACCTTCAGCAAGGTTTAGTGATCGCCCGCAAAGTCAAAAACCGGCGGAGTGAGAGTACCACACTAACCGCTCTGGGAACTGTTTACTACTTTCTGGGTGACTATGCAAAAGCGATTGAATACCATCAGCAAAGTTTAGCGATCGCCCACAAAATAAAAGATCGGCGACTTGAGGGCTATGTTCTCAACAGCCTCGGCGACTCTTTCTTGAAACTTGGGAATCTGCCCTCTGCTGAGAAGGCGTTGCTCTCTGCTATCCAAGTGAGGGAATCGATCCGGGGCGATCTGGGCAACAACGATAACAACAAGATCTCTATTTTTGAGCAACAGGCTACGAGTTATCGCGCGCTCCAAGAAGTGTTGATTCGGCAAAACAAAATCACTCCTGCGCTAGAAATTGCTGAACGTGGGCGGGGACGCGCCTTTGTCGAACTCCTAGCACAGCGCTTATCGACAGGTTCTAGCAATGTGTCCTCTGGTGGCTTGACCCTTGCCGCGGCTCCTACCCAAAGCCAAATCAGGCAGATCGCCAAAATGCAGAACGCGACTCTAGTGCAGTACTCCATCATCTATGAGACCATCAAGATTCAAGGAAAGCCATCAACACGAGAATCTGCGCTCTATATCTGGGTGATTCAACCGACAGGCGATATCACTTTCCGACAAGTTGACCTTAAACCCTTATGGCAACGGCACAACACCTCTTTAGCTAAACTAACCATTGAGAAGCAAGAGTTTCTCGCTGTCCGCAGTCGTAGTTCTAACTCTACTAGACCTCAAGCTAATCTACCCACGCTACATCAATTACTCATTGAGCCGATCGCTCCGCTCCTCCCCAAAGACCCCAACGCCCACGTCATCTTCATTCCCCAGGGTGCGCTGTTTCAAGTGCCCTTCCCCGCTCTGCAAGATGATCAAGGAAACTACCTGATTCAAAAACATACGATTCTCACGGCTCCTTCCATTCAAGTGCTGGCACTCACTCGACAACAGCGACAGAAATTAAGCAATCAAAAACCAGGTAGAGCCATAGTGTTGGGCAATCCGACCATGCCCAGTGTTTCTCCTGCGCCCGGAGCACCTGAGCAATCGTTATCTCCCTTACCCGGAGCCGAAACGGAAGCGAAAGCGATCGCCCCCCTCCTCAACACTCAACCCATTATTGGCGCACAAGGAACTAAAGCAGCGATCGTTGCCAAAATGCCTCAAGCCTCAATCATTCACCTCGCGACACATGGACTACTGGATGATGTAAGGGGATTGGAAAGCGCGATCGCTCTAGCTCCCTCTGGCAAAGATAATGGCTTATTGAGCGCAGAAGAAATCTTGGACATGAGACTAAAAGCGAACCTGGTTGTTTTGAGTGCCTGCAACACTGCACAAGGAAGAACCACAGGGGACGGCATCATTGGGCTATCGCGTGCCTTTATCTCAGCCGGGGTGCCCAGTGTGATTGTTTCCTTGTGGTCAGTTCCCGATGCCCCCACTGCGGAACTAATGCAGTCGTTTTACCAAAACTTGCAAAAGAACCCAGATAAAGCCCAGGCACTCCGGCAGGCAATGTTAACGACGATGAAAACCCATCCCCAGCCGCGAGATTGGGCAGCCTTCACATTGATAGGAGAAGCGGAGTAGCGTTGTAGAAACTGCGATTGGTGAATCAAGTTGCATCTTCCCGCAATCGATATTGCACTCTCTCATTCATCAGATTTGCGGGTGTGCTGCGTGAATACTCAACATAATTTGCTTACCATCTTGATTAAGAGCCATTAAGAGCCACTCCCGTTTCTCCACTTACTTATCTCCACTTACTTAAAGGTAAAGAAGCAATTTTGTCGGTTAGTTCACCTCCCTGTACTTTGTTCTGATAACCACGTGACCAAAAGCACTTGCGAAGCTAACATCAATTCCCAGACATGCATGCAGAAGTCTAATTTACAAAACGCTCAACATAGACTTTAAAGGTTCATCAACAAGTGAAACGATCGCTAACCTGCAAGGGACGAAATCAATGCAATTCTACAAAGCCAAAGCTTGGGGGTTTCAGATTATTGGATTGCTACTGTTAAACACTTTCACTGCTAATTCTATTAATGCACAGCCCACTCAAACCGGACTTAAATTTAGAGACTCTCCAGCATTAAACGTGGGGGTACTCTATTCTCTACGGGTTACAGCAACTTACCAAGTTGATTCGGGCCAGTGTCACGGGCCAGTCTACTTATCTAAGCCTCAGACCTACACCCGCAACTACACCGACGAACCAGCAAGTCGCGCTGTCTTTATCTCAAAAACGATGCCTGCTCCAGGTTTGCGTGTTGTCATCCGAAATATCACACCGGGCATCGACCAGAATCCGTCTCCCTATACCGATCGAGAGTATGACAAAGCACCCACATCTGAAGGATTCAAAGTCAATGTTGGAGTTGCTCATAGTGGCAGATATCTCGCTGTTCGAGAAGGTAAAAACGATTTCTCCTATGAAATCAAACGTGCTAACAGCGTGATTGAATCGGGTTCATTCACGGCGACGATTCAGCGCCAAACCAAAGCAATCACGCGCGACGAAACGATGGCTTCTTCGTCTAGAGATAAAGATGCAGAATGTCGTCGAACTTATGATGAAGAGAATAAACGCGATCGCAAGCGTCATTAATTTGATCAATGGTCATCTACTATAGTTTCTAGTTGCTCCATTCTTTAGATAACAGAACAACACCTTTACAGCGTTGCAAGAAATAAAATTAATGAATAACACCGATCGCCAATACTTGTCTTTGCTATCGCTTTCTAACTATGTATTGGGAGGCATTCATCTATCTCTAACAATTGTGTCGCTTTCATTCTTTTTCCAGACTTGGCGCTTTATCTCCCTGTATGATTCACAGGTTCGCCACGCTGTACCTTTTTTGTCCGGAGGTCTTCTTTTGAGTTACGGACTTACTCTTCTGTTTGTTGGACTCACCTATTCTTTGTTGACGATTGCTTCAGGACGATGTTTGGCAAGACGAAAAGGCTATGGATTTAGCTTTACGATCGCTTGTCTTCAATGCATTTCCATCCCCTTGGGAACCATCTTGGGAATCGTAACGATTAATATCCTCCTAAGAGACTCTGTCAGACTGCTCTACCAATCAAATCAACGGTGAGCTGCGAGTGAATCGCCTCAGACAAATTGAAGCAACCCTTGCAGTATCTGTGGAGCAGCGCGATCAAAAACCACAACCTCGCTGATTCCTTCGCCCCAAACTCTAAAATTTGATGAATCCCTTATTAAAGCTGCTCAAATCCAACGATCGTAGAGTGCGATTGCCTCTGGCAACTGCGAAGCACCCGCGCTTCTTCTTTCCCCTCGCCCTTTGCCTGTTGTCTGTTGCCTTTTACATTCCCCCCCACGCCCCACGTTTAGCGATCGCTCAAACGATCGATTCTCAAAGGGTAGAAGCCAATCAACTGTACGATCGAGGCAGACAGCAGCAGCAATCCCATCAGTATCAAGCAGCAATTCAGTCTTACAATCAGGCACTAGCAATCTATCGCGCTATCAGGAGCCGTCGAGATGAACTCGCCACACTGGGTTATTTGGGACTGGTTCATCTTGAATTAAGCAACTATGACCAATCAATTGAGTACACACAGCAGGCGTTAGCGATCGCACGGGAAACACAAGACCCAGAAAATGAAGCCAACGCACTGCTTCATCTAGGTATCACATACCGCCTGCTAGGCAACTATGCTAAAGCGATTGAGTATACACAGCAGGGTTTGGCAATTGTGCGGGAAAGGAAAGACCGTCACAAAGAAGGTGTCGTATTGGGTAATTTGAGCATTGCTTATACGTATATTGGCGACTATGACCGAGCATTTGAGTATGCACAGCAAGGATTGAAGATCGCACAGAAACTTCAAGACCGCGAAGGTGAAGGGGCAGCATTGAGTCATGTGGGAGTCCTTTACTCGTTTGCAGGTAGATATAGCCAAGCAATTGAATACCTACAGCAAAGCTTAGCGATCGCCCGCGAACTTAAAAACCGTCGAACTGAAAGCAGAGCATTGGGCAATTTAGGAGTTGCTTATAAAGGTTTAGGCAAATACGCTCAGGTGATTCAGTATACACAGCAGTGGTTAGCGATCGCCCGCGAAATTCAAGATCGTCAAGGTGAAGCAATAGCACTGAGGAGTCTGGGAGATGCTTACTTTTCCTCAGGCAACTACACCAAGACAATCGAGTATATGCAACAAAGTTTAGTGCTTGCACGGGAAATTCACGATCGTCAAGGAGAGGGTATGGCGCTCAACAACCTCGGAGCGGCTTTGCTAGAAGTTGACAATTTACCCGAAGCTGAAAAAATGCTCCTGAATGGCATTCAAGTTTGGGAATCAATGCGGCAGACATTCGACGCTAACGATACTAATAAAGTCCTGCTTTTTGAAGGACAAGCCCGCACTTATCGAACTCTACAACAAGTCCGAGTCGCACAGAATCAACCGAGCGCCGCGTTAGAAATTGCCGAGCGGGGGCGTGCCCGTGCTTTTGTCGATCTTCTGACCCAGCGATTATCTCCTAGTTCTGGCAACAGAGCGATCGCGACTGCTCCCAACCAATCCCAAATTCGTCAAATCGCGAAAGCACAAAACGCTGCCTTAGTTCAGTACTCGATTATCTATGATAATTTTCAAATTGAGAGCAAAGACGCATGGCGAGAATCAGCGCTTTATATTTGGGTGATTTCACCCACGGGTGAAATCACCTTCCGTCAAGTTGATCTAAAACCTCTCTGGCAACAACACAAAATTTCTCTAGCTGACCTGATCGTTGGCAATCAAGAATTTTTTGCGGTTCGGAGTCGCAGCGCTTTCTCTACCCATTCCCAACCCAATTTACCTACACTACATCAATTGCTGATAGATCCGATCGCTACCCTCCTCCCAAAAGACCCCAACGCTCACGTCATTTTCATTCCGCAAGGCTCACTCTTTCAAGTCCCCTTTCCCGCGCTCCAAGATAGTAACGGGACTTACTTAATCCAAAAACACACGATTCGCACGGCTCCCTCGATTCAAGTACTAGCATTAACCCGACAACAACAACAGAAGTTAGTTACTCAGCGATCTAACAATAGGAAAGCTCTCGTATTGGGCAATCCCACCATGCCCCAGGTTTCTCTGTCGCCCGGAGAACCAAAGCAGCAATTATCACCCCTACCCGGAGCCGAAATCGAAGCTAAAGCGATCGCTTCCCTCCTCACCACTCAACCGATTATTGGCGCACAAGGGACGGAAGCAGCGATCGTTGCAAAAATGCCCCAAGCCTCAATCATTCATCTCGCTACTCATGGACTACTGGATGATGTAAGGGGATTGGAAAGCGCGATCGCTCTAGCACCTTCTGGTAACGATGATGGACTACTGACCGCAGAAGAAATCTTGAACATGAAACTACAAGCAGATTTAGTGGTCTTGAGTGCTTGCAATACGGCACAGGGCAGAACAACCGGAGATGGGATTATTGGCTTGTCGCGATCGCTCATTTCAGCAGGTGTACCCAGTGTGGTCGTCTCCCTGTGGGCAGTTCCCGATGCGCCGACCGCCGAATTGATGCAGGCATTTTATCAAAACCTTCAGAAGAATCCAGATAAAGCACAAGCCCTTCGACAGGCAATGTTAGCAACAATGAGAACCCATTCCAAACCGCGAGATTGGGCAGCCTTCACGCTGATTGGCGAGGCAGAGTAAGGGCGATCGCGTCAGGACGATGCTTAAAAAAGTGAAAAGGATATGAATTTAGTTTTACTGTGGCTTGTCTTCAATGTATCTCCATCCCCTTTAGAACCATAATGGGAATTGTGACTATATGCACCTCACTCAGATTACTGCTCGTTTCCTACTGATGACGGCTCTGCTCAGTGCGTTACCCGACGCTGCACGATTGAACACTCCGCGTGTTCTCGCGCAATCCTCCGCGAACGATCCGATACAGACACAGGCAGCGCAGTTAGTCCAACAAGGGAGACAACTCTACCGCAGTTCACGATTTACTGAAGCGCTAACTGTGTATCAGCAGGCATTGAGGCTGTATCAGCAGATGGGCGATCGAGCGAATGAAGGCATTACGCTCACCACCATTGGGCAAGTTTATGACAGATCTGGGCAATATGCAGAGGCATTACAGTTTCATCACTCAGCACTGAAGATAGCGCAGGAAGAGCATAATCAGTTGCTGGCAGGTACTACGCTCAATAACATTGGACTGATCTACATACACTTGGGGCAGTATGCGGAAGCGTTGCAGTCTTATCAAGGAGCACTAAAAATTGCTCAAGAAATGCACGATCGATCAGGAGAGAGGTACGCTCTCGTCTTTATTGGCGTAGTCTACAACGTATCAGGACAGTATGCGAAGGCATTAGAGTCTTATCAGCAGGCTTTGAAAATCGCTCAAGAAATGCGTGATCAAGTAGCAGAAGGTAGCACGCTCACCCACCTTGGATCAATCTATGGCAGCTTAGGGCAGTATGCGGAGGCATTAGAGTCTTATCAACTGGCTTTAAAAATTTGGCAAGAAGTCGGTGATCGTGCGAATCAAGGTCGAACTTTCAACAACATTGGATCGATCTACAGTAAGTCAGGGCAGTATGCGAAAGCGTTAGAGTTCTATCAGCAGGCTTTGAAAATTGCTCGAGGAATACACGATCGAACAGAAGAAGGGCGTGCACTCGGCAATATTGGATCGATCTATCTAGATTTAGGGCAGTACGCGAAGGCGTTGGATCTCTTTCAACAGACTTTGAAAATTTGGCAAGAAGTCGGCGATCGCCCTGGGGAAAGCACCACATTACATGCTCTTGGAGCGGTCTATCTAACATTAGGGCAATATCCGAAGGCAATGTCAGCTTTTCAACAGTCACTGAAGTTGCGTCAAGAGATGGGCAATCGAGCAGGGGAAGGCAGCGCGCTCAACGCTATCGGAACTATCTATAAATTTTTAGGCCAACCTGCAAACGCGCTAAAGCATCATCAGCAGGCATTGAAAATTTATCAAGCAATTGGCGAGCGGTTTTCTGAAGGTTCAACACTGAGAAACATTGGAGGACACTACGCACACTTGAAACGATATACAAAGGCGCTGGAGTACTATCAGCAGGCGCGGAACGTGTATCGAGATATGCCGGAGCCAATTGAGGAAAGCAGAACGCTCAGAGAAATTGGAGCAACTTATCGTGAGTGGGGACAACTTGAAAAAGCGTTGGATGCTTATCAGCAAGCGTTGAAGATTTTCCAGGCAATAGGAGATCCAGCAGGAGAAAGCAATGTGCTTGAAGATATTGGAGAAATTTACAGGATCTCTGAGCAATATGCGGAAGCACTGAAATATTATCAGCAAGCATTCAAGATTCATCAAATGACAGGTAATCGAGCAAGCGAAAGTGCTGCACTCACGAACATTGGAAAGAGCTACACAGAGTTAGGACAACTTGAGAAGGCAATGCAGTCCTATCAGCAGGCATTAAAATGGTCACAAGAGGCAGGCGATCGATCACAAGAAAGCAACGTACTTAATGCGATTGGAAGACACTACGCTAGTTTGGGTCGATATGCGAAAGCACTGGAGTATTATCAGCAGTCACTGAAGATGACTCAAATCTTGGGTCAGCGTGAGATGAAAGCTCACAGGCTGACCACCATTGGACTTGCGTTTCTTTCTTTAGAAAAATACAGTGCAGCAGAACAGCCTCTATACCAATCGATTTCAATTTTTGAGCAGCTTCGACCCGGATTGCAGGATCGAGATAAAATTGCCCTCAACGATTTTAACAAGACCTCTTACCAAGCGTTACAACATGCATTAGTGGCTCAAAATAAAATTGCGTCTGCTTTAGAAGTGTCGGAACGAGGTCGCACTCGTGCTTTTGTCGAACTCCTTGCTACTCGTCTGGCAAGCAGTCCCAACGACTCCCAAACCATTCAACAGTTAAGTCAACCGATCTCGCTGGCTCAAATCCAGCAAGTTGCCCAACGGCAAAACGCCACGCTAGTGGAATATTCGGTGATAGGTAATAACAGTCTGTATATCTGGGTAGTTCGTCCCACTGGGCAGATTGAGTTTCGCAAAACTGGGTACACATCTTCAACCACAAAACTACAAGAGTTGGTGTCTGTCACTCATGATGTTTTACGGCGAGGCGTTCGTCGCTCTGGAACAACATCCACTCCAGCGTCCTCAGGAAACAATACTCGCCTGAATCAGTTTGGAGCCGACCAACTCAGAACCTTACATCAATTGCTGATTGAGCCGATCGCTGACTTATTACCCAAAAATCCCAGCGATCGCGTCATCTTCATTCCGCACAACGAACTGTTATTGGTGCCTTTTCCCGCCTTACTAAATGAAAAAGGCACCTATCTGATTGAACAGCACACCCTGCTGACAGCACCCTCAATTCAAGTCCTGAGTTTTACTAACCAGAACCAACAACAACTTAACCGTACTTCAAATCGCACTGCTTTAGTGGTTGGCAATCCTACACTGCCCAAACTGTTGGAGGGTCTTGCCCCTTTACCCGCAGCCGAACAAGAAGCCCGTACTGTCGTGCAGTTGCTCAAAAACACACCAATGATTGGGGCTGCTGCGAATAAATCAGCAGTCCTCAACCAGATGCCGCAAGCACGGTTTATTCATCTCGCGACGCATGGCTTATTGACCCCCAACGATGGCAATACACCAGGCGCGATCGTGCTTGCCCCTAATCACCCCAACCAGGTCAACGATGGCCTACTCACCCCGACTGAAATCCTTAGCATGAAGCTCAATGCGGAGCTAGTGGTGTTAAGTGCCTGTGATACCGCTCAAGGTGATGTGACAAGCGATGGCATTATCGGATTATCGCGATCGCTCATTGCAGCAGGCGTACCCAGTGTGATTGTTTCCCTTTGGGCAGTGCCCGATGCGCCAACAGCGGAGCTAATGCAGACGTTTTATAAAAACTTGCAGGAACAACCCGACAAAGCGCAGGCACTCCGACAGGCAATGCTAACCACGATGAAAACTCATCCGCAACCGCGAAATTGGGCAGCATTTACGTTGATTGGGGAAGCAGAGTAAGGGCGATCGATTGAGGCAAATTGAAGCGATCGGGTTAGTTTGGGTGTTGCAGTAAAGTTGACAATTGTAACTAATGAGAAAACTATGAAAATCTTAGTAGATACACCAACTAAATTAGTTATTAGAATTTGTGACATTGAATACTCAAAACCTGGAAAAATAATTAATCTTGCTTCTCTCATAGCACTTACAATTATCTTTTTTTATCTATTCAGCATTGCTCAGGGGCATATTCTAGCCGCTCTATTGATTACTTTGTGTGTGGGCAGTCCCATCTTTTTAATCAATTGCCTTTGGCTAGGCAGACAAAATAAGTTCTTCACATTCGATAAGAGACTCGAAAAATTGGTGATAGAGCAACAAAGTTGTTTTGTATTTAGAGTGACGTGTGCGTTAGGACTATTTCTAATCATCTTTTTTATACTAAGTTACTCAAATAAAATAAGATATACGAATATTTCTGATGTTGTCAGCATTTTCGTTAATACTTTGACGTTAGGTTTTCTGGCTTCGATTCTGCTTTATTGGTTCAGCGCAATATTTCTTAGTGAGCTAATAACAAAATTAATCAAGCGGCAGTATATTTTTGCATCTAAAGTCAAGGTGAGTGAGTATTGGCTGCGTCACATCAAGGATGTAAAAGCTCAGTGTTCAAGAACCGTGGGCATGTATGGAATTGTTTCTGAACACTGTCAAATTATATTGACAGGTGTGCTGCACGTTGAGATGGAAGATGACTACGATGAGCAGTGTAGTGAGCAGTCAGCGCAACACCTAGTTGATCGTATTAAAGTTTTCTTGGCTAACTAGTACAACTCCCCACATCATGATTAAGCCATCTGTTAGAACTATTGAGAACAGTGCAAGATTTGAGTTAACCATCTAGATATTGACAACCATTGCACTTTCCCGCAATCAAAATTGCACCTCTCTCTTCATCTAGTCTGTGGGTCAAACGAATGAAGTTTCTATATAGATTGCTTAAGATTTAAGCCAAGAACGATTTGAGCCATAAGATAGTCTGGCGCTACTGATACAAGGTGAAGCTGATGAAACTACAAAAAGCAACCCTGCCAAGTAAAGCAAAATGGGCCTCTAAAGTCATTGGAGTATCACTGTTAAGTGTTCCACTGATGGTTGATTTTACCCAAGCCCAAGCCCGATCGCCCGCTCTTCAAATCGGATTCAAATTTCAAGCATCTCAGCAATTAAATGTAGGTACAATCATGACTTTATCGGTCACTGAAGCTTACACAGTAGACTCCGGCAGGTGTCACGGGCCGTTCTACTACTCCAATTTTCAGACTCGCACCCGTCGATACACAGAGGAAACCGGACGAGCAGAATTTATATCCAATACGATGCTACCTGCTCCAGGCTTGCGCGTTGTGATCCGCAATGTTACTCCTGGGATTGATCAAAACCCGCCTCCCTATACCGATCGTGAATACGACAAAGCCTCAACATCCGAAGGATTTAGAGTGTCTTTTGGCACAAGTCACAGCGGTAGACATTTAGCAGTGCAACCTGGAAAGAACGACTTTTCCTATGAGATCAAACGCGGTAACACCGTCCTTGAGTCTGGTACTTTCATCGCCAGCATTGACCACCAAACCAAAAGTGTAGAGCGCGGTAGTACTTCTCGTCCGTATTCTTTTAGCATTGGCAAAACTGATGAGGATCGGCAATGTGAACGGGAATACAGCATTTTTCAAGTAGATGTAGTACGATTAACTAGTCAGTGTCAGTAGA
>NZ_JBJPHS010000078.1:0-31592 GCF_052939495.1 Phormidesmis sp. 146-12
ATACGTCGATCGATCGGTCATTGCTGAGATCCTTCGCCCCCTAAATCCCCCAAAACTGGGGGACTTTGAGCCGTCGTCCTGGCTTTGAACTTTAGAAATCTTTCCTTATGTCAAAGTCCCCCAGACTGGGGGATTTAGGGGGCTGAAGCCGCCTGAAACGAGGCGATAACGACTTGTGTGTACACGGCAGCTTTTTTAAGGGGGGCTGGGGGGATCTCCAGACGATTTGATGCTTTTCAAACATCCTCTAAGGGCCAAAATGTTTTAGAGATTAAACCTCGATCGCTGTCCTCCCGCTGTTTCGGGCTTGATCAATCGGACTGTTGATTTGCACATGACGCTCAACTTCGATCGTGTAGTAGCATTTGGTGGCTGGCTCATAAAACCAGGCAATGCCTTCAGGATCTTTGGACTGGCTCCAGGTCGTAAAGTCAGAACTCGATCGCTGACGAGTTAAGCTTTGAGTCGCAATGCCAAACCGTCTCGCCAGGTCAGATTGTTTCATCCTCCCCAGAGGCGCGGGAAGTCGGAGTGAAGATACTTCGCTGGAGCTTGTGATCACCACTGCATCGATGTCTTGGGCAATCTGATGACCATTGGAGGTAGAAGGAGCGACCAGATCATCAGCAGGTTTGTTGGTTGTGGAAGGTACGATCGCTTCTATTTCTTTCACGAGGCCCTGACCGTTACCATTTGTAGTTCCGTGACCGTTGGAGATAGCAGGAATTACGGAATCAACTTTGCCATTTGTGCTGATTACCGTTTCTACATCCTTTGGGTTCCCGTGACCGTTGGAGATTGTAATCGCAACAGAACTCACATCAACGGTTACAACGTCACTCTTAGCAGTGGGAGTAGTTGATTTTGCTTGACTGAGATTATGTTCTGCCACATCTTTAAGCCGTTGTTCTTCATCCGCGATTTCGGCAGCGCTGAGTTGGTGTCCCATTGGAATCTCGCCACCAGGGTCCATCAGTGGACGTAGACCATTGAGTTCTGCCAGAATTGCCGTTCCATTGTTGATCACGACGGCTAGTAGTGGATCGAGCGCAAAGAAGATCCCGGAAAGCAGAGCGCCTAAGTTGGGAGCAGCCACGATCGCCGTGTTCTGCCAGATAATATCCATTGCTTGTCGGGCACATTTGACCGCCATGATTAAGCCGCGCAGGTCATCTTCCATTAAGACCACATCCGCCGTTTCTCTCGCAATATCTGTGGCACCTGCAAAGGAGATCGACACATCTGCATAAGCCAGAGCCGCCGAATCATTGATCCCATCGCCACAGAATGCTACCGTCTTGCCGCTATCATGTACCGCTTTGACCACTTCTACCTTCTTCTCAGGGAAAGCTTCTGCGTAGACGTGTTTGGGATTGATGCCAAGGTTGTTAGCGATCGAGTGGGCGACCCGTGTCACATCCCCCGTCAGCATGTGAACCGTAATGCCCATCCGCTTGAGTTCACGAATCACTTCCTTACTTTCGGGACGAGGGGGATCGCTGTAGCGAATTACGCCGAGTAGCTGTCCATCCCCTGCGACATAAACAAGCGACTGTCCGCCCGCAAGTCCATCGGGATAGCGAATGCCATAGGGTTCTAAATCGACATTTTCCTGCTTCATAAAGCGCGGACTGCCGACTAGAATTGTCATGCCGTCAATCTTGGCAACCGCACCCAAACCGACCTTATATTCCCACTCTTCGCATTCCTTGAGCGCCACGCCCGTGTCTTTGGCATGGTGAACGATCGCTTCTGCAATTGGGTGGGTCAAGCCTTTTTCGGCACTGGCAGCATAACAGAGAATTTCGTCTTTGGTGAAGTTGTCCACCATAACATCAATGTCATTCACGCCTGCATGTCCGATCGTCAGCGTCCCGGTTTTGTCACAAACTACAGTGTCGATTTTTGCCAAGATTTCAATGGCTCGACCACTCCGAATCAGCACTCCATTACGAGCGGCATAGGTGAGAACTGAAAGAATTGTAGTTGGCACAGAAACCCGAATTCCAGTTCCAAAGTCTAGTGTGAGCAGGGCGATCGCTCGATTCAAATTTCCACTCGCCAGCCCTACACCAGCCCCGATCAACAGGGTCGGAATTACCATCTGGTTTGCCACGGATGCCGCGTAGTTTTCAACCCGTGTGTCATGCACAGGTGCCGCCTGCATTAAGTTGACAATTACTCCTGCACGAGTGTTGTTACCGCAGCGTTCGGCCAAAATGGTCAAAGTACCATCTACTAGTAGCGTCGAGGCAAAGACTTCTTCTCCGATCGTGCGCGTCACCGGAACCGATTCCCCTGTGAGTTTGCACTGGTCGAGGATGCCTGTTCCTTCTAGCACTACACCATCAACCGGAATTTGATCACCGGGATAGACCACCACATGATCGCCTACAATCACTTCCTGAGTGAGAATCTCAACCACCTGACCATCTCGAATTACAAAGGCCGTCTTGCCCAGACAGTCAAGCAGATCCAGGGATGCCCGTTCGCTACCGCGCGCCGTCATATCGCGAATCGCCTCGCCCCCTTCGACCAGACCCAACATAAAGGAAGGTGCAAAGAAGTGACCTGTGGCGGTGTGCAGTGCGATCGCTAATCCATCCAAAAAGTCGATGGTTAACTGTTGTTCTTGCTCGATCGCTTCCCAGGCGCGTTTGAAGACCGGAATGGCACCCACAAAGACCACACCTCCAATCAAGAGCGGCGGAATCGGTGCACCAGCCATCGCAGCCAGACTGAGAATCAAACCTGCTGCGGGAAAGCCTAATCGTTCTACCCAATCAATTTCATTGTTAGCTTTTTTGTCTTCACAAGCCGCAGCAACTAGCGCCATATCAACCGCAGTCTGAGGCGCATCTTGAATCATCCGAAACAGCTTTTCTTGAACGATCGCAATCTGAGCCGCGCTGTTTTGATGTTGGTATTCGACAATTAAGGAATTTGCTGCCGGATTGATGCGCGTTTCGTTGACAAAGCTGAGAGAGCCGACCAGATATTTGAGCTTTTGAGCATATTCCTCATCCCTGGAGAGGCGGGGAATCCGAATGCGGAACCGTCCAGGCATCCAATGCACAATTTCGTAATGTATGTTTTCAACGGTTACAAATGAGTCTGTCGCAAATGCAGCAACCATGAGATTCTCCTAACTTGGGATGAGTGAGTGAGCAAACCTGCATCAGTGCTAGGAAAGCCGAATGTAGGAAAGCGGAATATAGAAAAGCTAAATACATGCTGTGAAGCAATCGCCGTCATCGAGAGTGCTGTTCTGATGAATGCGATCGTTCGTTTGAGAACTCGACTAAAGACACTTCCCCAGAAGGCGCTTAAGCCGATGATTCAAACTCGTAGTCTTGGGCGTTGCTGAATCAGGGGATGAATTGCCCCAAAGCGGCGGGAAACCCAAGGTTCAAAGTCCCCCATTTTTGGGGGATTTAGGGGGCGAAAAGATGGACACTTCTCACAGATTCATCCCTCCAATCAGCAACGCCCAAACTCGTAGTCTTGAATGTGTGAAGCCTGACAGCGTTCTCTAGTCGATCGCTGAGTCTCGAAAGTATCCTGAATCTCTAACAAAAGACATTGAGCTAACAAAAGACATTGAGTTAACAAAAGACGTTGAGTTATTAATCGAGTTATTAATCGCTCAAAGCTGTTGCTTACGATTTAAATCTCAATTAACCATGAGTCTACAACAAACTCTGGAATTGAAAATGGAATCTTTATGAAGACTCGATAGACAATCGTGATACCAGTTTTGCAAATGACTACGATAAGCTTCTTGAAGCGTTTGTGAATCTGAACTCTACAACTTTGTGAATGCTCTGTAGAGAGGTTTTGCAATGGTAATCGTCAAAAAACTAAGAAAACTGGCTCATCAATAACAAGAAGTGACGATCGACATATTTTTCGACTTCTTGATGGGTGAAGTTATAGCCGTTTTCTTTGCCGATCTGGACTGCTAAATGCACAAAACTCGGTCGATCGGCGGCGGCTTTTAGTCTTTCGGTCAAGACTCGATTGCGTAACACCAGCTTATGAAATTGCTCTACCTGTTTTGACACGATGACCTCGCTGTTTTCTCGTCAATTTTCTCTCGTCAAGCAGTCTGTAAACTCGTTCTAGGTGCCAGGTCAGCGTGCTTTTCTATCATGCTTGTGATGCAGCAAAATGAATCAAATGAGACGGTCATTTGACATCACAATAAAACGAATTAGAAGCGCTAATCGAAAACCTGGAACAATCCTTCTAACCCCAAACAAGCATTGTTGAGAACCGTTTTTGTGATTGGTTAGAAGAATACTGAAATCTTATCGCACCTAGTCTTAAGATACAGTGAAGTTTCTTGAAGCAACTGGCTAAAAACGCCGAATTATTGAAGCGATCCCTCACGATTTACTTGCAGCGATCGCGCCACTCGAAATCCAATGCCGCTGCCTCCCGTGTCGGGCTGATTCCAGTGTCGCTGCGCCGATCGACATAATCCCGGTAGACAGTACCATGCGCCGCCTCGCAAAATCCGATAAGTGCCGCCGTCTTCATCTTCCCAAGGCTGACCGTTCAGAGGAGCGCCCTCATAATTTTCGTGCCAGTGATCCGCGCACCATTCCCAAACGTTGCCGTGCAGGTCATAGAGTCCAAAAGCATTAGGCGTTTGAAGGGTGCCGATCGCCGTGGTTTCTTGCCGATATGTACCCGATAAGCCGTTACCGTAGGTGTAGTTGCCGTCAAAGTTGGCTTGATCGGGGCTGATCGTGTCGCCAAAATAAAAGGGGGTGGTCGTCCCGGCGCGGCAGGCATATTCCCACTCGGCTTCGCTGGGGAGGCGGTAAAGGTGCCCGGTGTGCGCTGAAAGTCGATCGCAAAACTCGATTGCGTCATACCAGGCCACTTGCTCAACGGGGCGATCGTCTCCCTCAAAGTTAGAAGGACACAGACTGAGCGATCGGTTGATTTTGGGCAGGGCTGCGACGACTCGCCACTGAGCCTGCGTCACCGGAAATTTCCCCATCGCGCAGGGAGCCACGATCACTTTGTGATGCGGACTTTCGTTCCTGTCTCGCTCGGCTTCGGTATCGGGTGACCCCATCCAAAAACTGCCGCCGGGGAGGGCGATCGTGTCGAGAGAAATGGTTTCGGCGATCGGGTCGGTGAGGAGAGAGGAGGGAGGAGGGAGGAGGGAGGAGGGATGGGAAGTGAGGAGCGGCGGCGTGTTGAGGGTTTGGATGAATTGGTCTTGTTTGGACTGGAGTTGGGCGAATTGGTCTTGTAAATAAACGACGATCGTTTCTCGTTCGCGTAGGGTTTCTGCCCAGGTTGTGTTTTCGTACAGCGCCTGGTCTAATTGGGCTTGGAGATGTTTGGCTCGATCGTGACTTTCTTGAAGCTGGCGCTGGATTTGTTGAAGTTGAAGGACGTGCAGTTTGGCGGATTTCCAGAGTTGTTTTGCCCACTCCAGTCGGGTGGCTTCTTTTTGAACGACTTCGGGCACCAGACCGATCAAAAAGGGTAACGCCTGAAGCTCCCAATCACAAGAGGGACAGCGACCCCTTGCGGGTAACTCGAAGAGCGCGGTCTGGCCGTCTACTTTTGTTTGACAAACAGGACATCGAGGCATGGCGGCTTAAGGGTGAGGAGTGATGCCCTTAGAATAAGCTCTTTTTTAAATTGCCTCCCCAACTCTTAACAGCGCTTTTCAAATGGTGCAGACTTCCCCCCGTGACCATAGACGATGAGCAATGATCCAAAACGACTCACTCAAGTGGGCATAAATTCGATGAGATGGTTCACTTTGACTGCAAATTTCAATCTTGCGACTATTATGCAGACTCAATTCTCCATCCAGTGATGTCCAATTAGGAGTGTCCGATTTTTTACGCGATCGCTACCGTCCCAGGTTTCATCTCGATCGAGGGCAATCGTTTTGGCTCTGGTTTCTTGACATCAAACTCTTTGGCAAAGGGATCTTGACCCGGATCAAACAGCGGACGAAAACTATTTAACTCGGCAAGCAGCATCGAGCCGTTGCTGATAATCACACCCAAAATCGGATCGAGCGCAAAGACAATGCCAGCCAGCACGACGCTAATATTAGGAACCGCCACGATCGCAGTGTTTTGATAGACAATATCCATCGCTCGTTTGGCAATGGCGATCGCATGGGTAATCTCGCACAAGTCATCGTCTAGCAGCACGACATCAGCCGTTTCTCGGGCCAAATCACTGCCCGTCGCAAAGGAAATCGCCACATCTGCGTGAGCCAGCGCCGCCGCATCGTTGATGCCTTCTCCAATAAACGCCACGACGCGCCCATTGCTTTGCAGCCGTTGAATCGTCTCAACCTTGCCCTGGGGCATCACTTCCGCATAGGTTTTGTGAACCGAAATTCCCAGTTTGGTTGCCACGTCTTCAGCAACGCCCTGATTGTCACCCGTGAGCATAAAGGTGTCGATCCCTTCACTTTGCAGACGTGGCACAACTTTGACCGCTTCTGGACGCAATGGATCGGTGTAGGCAATCACTCCCAACAGGCTGCCTGCTTTGGCGACATAAACGAGAGAATGGTGATTGAGGTTGGGATAGCGGCGATCGATGTCTCCGGTTTCTACCCCTTCCTGACGCATCAAGCGCGGACTGCCCACCAAAATTTGTTCTCCCTCGATTACGGCGACAATTCCCAGTCCGATGCGGTAGTCCCAGGTTTCGCAGGGTTGGGCTTGAATCTCTTTGGAGGCAGCGTAGCGCAGAATGGCTTTGGCAACGGGATGGGTATTTTCTTGCTCAACAGAAGCCGCCAACCTCAATACGTCCTCTTCTGAAATGGTGGGGTGAGCCGTCTGAATCGCAACCACAGCCGCATTTCCCTGGGTGAGCGTGCCCGTTTTGTCAAAGGCGATCGTATCCATGCGAGACAAAACTTCTAGTGCCCGGCCGCTGCGAATATAAATCCCATTACGGGCAGCGTAGGTGAGGGCCGAAAGCACCGTCGTCGGCACTGAGAGCCGAATTCCATGACTAAAGTCTAGATGCAGCGGAGCCAGCGCACGAGAAACATCGCCCGTCAGCGCAAAGATCAGTCCGCCTAATGTCAGCGTGGGCGCAATCGCCATATTCGCCAATTTTGCAGCGTAATCTTCGACGCGGGTGTCATGAACGGGAGCCTGTTGCAGGAGTTGCACTGTGAGACCGACTCGCGTATTTTTGCCAACGCGCTTGACCAGGACACAAAGCTTTCCTTCGAGGAGCAGCGTCGAAGCATGGACGACTTGACCTTCGGAGCGAGAAACCAGCGTCGATTCTCCGGTCAGTTCATGTTCATCGACCAGTCCCATGCCGCGAAACACCCGCCCACTGGCAGGAATGCGCTCTCCGGGGTAGACGATCACCCGATCACCCAGTTGTAATTCTTCGAGGGGAATGCGCTGTTCTTGTCCCGATCGCTCGACTCGTGCGTAAGCGTCTAGCCCGCTAAACAAATCGAGAATCTGCCGCTCGTGCGATCGTCCCGTCGTGTCTCTCAGCGCTTCGCCCGACTCCATCAAACTCACCATCAGCGCGGGTGCTACATAGTCTCCTTTGACGGTGTAGAGCGTAATCCACAAGGCATCCAGGATGTCTGCATCCAGCCGTTTTTCTTTGATTGTGGTGTCTACGGTTCGCATTAAGAAGGGCAACGCGGCCGCTGTCACCAATCCGCCCAAAAGCAATCCTGGAATCGGTAAAGCTAACTGCTGCACCAATAGCGCCACGCCCAAACTCGTCATGGGCAACCCCAACCGTTCTAGCCAGTCAATTTCAGGACGAAGCTCTGTTTTGGTGACGATCGCTTCTAGCGGAATTTCTTCGGTGCTGGCTCGCTCTAATGCTTTTACCAAAGAGGCTTGTACCGTCTCGCTGTCAACGCCGACCTGGTAGTAAATTACAACAGAACTGGCTAAAAAATTAATCCGAACGCTGGTCACAAAGTTCAATGATTCGACAAACCAGTTGAGCTTGTGGGCATAGTCCGCATCGCTGCTTACACGAGGAACTTTAATCCGCACCCGCCCCGGAACCCTATGGGCAACTTGATAGCAAACGGACTGCGAAGCGGAAGAAATCGGTTTGACAACAGCATCAATGGTTTTGATAGCCATAAAGTTTAAATTGGCATCGTTGCCTTGGGTTAATTAACAATTTTTTAATTTCGTCGCTGAAAGTAGCCTGTCAAACGCAATTCATTTAGACAAGCGTCTCAAGGCTGATCATCACATCATCGGCTTGATCTAGTAAGGATGAGTCGTGTCGGTGGCGATCGTCAAGGGAACCGTCAAAAAGGGCATTGCAGGATAAGGGTATAAATCTGCCCCTCAAGCTGCCAATTTTGGAGAACTGCCGGCCTATCAAACTCAACCCTTCATACTTGGATTCAGCAACGCCGAAACACTATCCTACAGCGGATTTTGAAGACTGTAGCTAAGGCAAACTAATCGTGCTGAAGAGACTTCAAGAAGCGAAAATGCTGGATCAAAGATTGAAATTTTGCCTAACCTTCCCTTGACACTACCACGAAGTTGAATTTGGTCAAGGGCTATTAGAGCGTTTCGCCCGATCGAGCAATCTGTTATATTGTCTGAGCATTAAAAATCTCCGTCTAACTAATCATGAACACCGCTCAGAGATGAGTTTTGCGATTCCTTGATCGAATGATTAAATGGGCGCTACCGTAGAAGAATAAGAAATCCTGACCTCGATCAACCGATTCATTAAACAGCCCCGCCCTCACTATCTTTGCTGACCTGAGCGCCTTAACAAACCCTTAAACCCCGTCCACTTATGTCTCTCATCGCGATCGATAAAGTCACCATCGGGCAAAACCGACGCGCCCTGAAGGATCAAAAAGTATCTGAACTGATGCAATCGATCCAAACAAATGGACTGCTAAATCCCATCACGCTCGATCAAAATCTTACTCTGATTGCAGGACTCCATCGCCTCACCGCCTGCCGACTGCTGGGGTTTACCGAAATTGAATGCAACGTCGTTAACTACACCGACCACGATCGCACCCGTCTAGCCGAGATTGACGAAAATCTGATCCGCAACGAGCTAGAAGCCCTCGAACGCGCAGAGCTTTGGCTAGAACGCGACCAGATTCTCGATCGCATGGGCTTGCGGGCCCGATCGGGAGACAATCAATATACCCAGCGAGGCAGTGTACCCGGTTCACCCCCTCCCAAAACCACACTGGAATTGGCCAAAGAGACAGGCTACAACGATCGTACCTTTCAGCAAGGCAAACAGATCGCCAGAGACATTGCGCCAGAGATCAAACAAGAACTGCGAGGAACGGCGATCGCCAAAAGTCCCAAAGCGCTGCTCAAAGTGGCCAGAGCCGGGAGCGACGATCGCAAACGCGCCGAACAGGCCGAACAAGCCCTGCGAGAAGCCACCGCCCACCGCCGACAAGCCGAAGCAGACGAGCAAGCCAAAATCGCCGCCGCCGCCAGAGCCAAACAAAAAGAACTGCAACTCGTCGCCCTTCGCAGCACCGAAGCCGAAAAAGCCGCCAGGTCAGCCACTCGCAAATCTCAGCGCAAAGAGGCGATCGTCTCTGATCACCCCACCCCTGAAATTCAGATCGGGGATGAGTGGCTACTCGAAAGGCATTTGGTCTACTGTGGCGACACGGCCAGCGAAGACTTTATTGATCGCCTCCCGTCGGATGCTGCTTTGGCCATCATCACGCCCGATCGCTGGCAGCATGACTATCTCGCCGACGAAGCCCGCATTGTCGCTGTAATCTGCTCCGAAGGCAAAATCTTTGAACTATGCCAACAGCAGCGAATGCCGTTTCGATTTGAACTGTTAGTGGGCAAGCTCTATATCGCCATTTTCTCTCATCATTTGATTCTCAAGCCTGAACAATCGATCAATGTCGAAGGAATTGAGGGCATCGTCACCTATCTGGTTAGCCTTTACACCAAGCCTGGAAATTTTGTGATCAATCCCACCTTGGGCGAGGGTGAAGTGCTAATTGCCTGTGAGCGCCTAGAACGAATCTGCTTTGCCGGAGACGACCAGCCAGAACGCATGAGTCGATCGCTCGATCGCTGGAGAAAATGGACAGGAAAATCAGCTAAAAAGGTTGACATCTAATTCATTTCGGCATTGCTGAATCGTGGGATGAATTGCCTCAAAGCGGCGGGAAACCCAAGGTTCAAAGTCCCCCAATTTTGGGGAATTTAGGGGGCGAAAAGATGGACACTTCCCACGTATTCATCCCTCCAATCACCAACGCCTTCATTTCTAATAAAACCTAATCCAGTAGGGCGATAAAAGAGAGAGGTATTGATTAAAGGTGATGATTCTCTCTTATCTGGTGAATGTTCTTCACAAAACTTTTACTTTCCTCCTCAACCTTTGCAGTAGACTAATACCTAATAGCAAGCGACTCCCCCATTTGGGCACTGCAAAGCTACCGCTATCAAAGCTTTTTTATAAACGTTTCATTCTGATTGGTCTCTTTACTTAATCGACCAGCCTACCCAGACTGCCTTTGGCATTTGTTAAAAACGTTCGCTGCATTTCAGCAGTTTTAATCAGGTTTCTGAATAGTGACAACACGGCTCAAGCAGTCTGTTTGCCCCTCGCCCCCAGCGCTGGCACAGATTTATCTATGAGCGATCTGCTTTGGATATTTTCCCCTTAATTTCTCACGTATCCCAGACCTACAGCAGTTTTTGATCAGAGTCACAACTCGCTTTCTAGTTCGACTTGGGGACGCTGCTCTTGCTGTGTAATATCCAATCAATTTGTGAATGCTACAGATCCTTCGCTCCCTAAATCCCCCAGTCTGAGGGACTTTGAGAATTCAATACTTCTTTGGCTTGAAGTCCCCCACCAGTGGAGAATTTGGGTTGCTCTCCCAGATCTGTAGCACTCAAAGATCACTTTGGCATAACCCCTGTTTTGACCCTGGATAACCCTCCGGACGAAACCCATAAATCTCAATTCACCCCCTCGATCGCATCGCTCCTCACTGCGATCGTCGTTTAGAGGCAGCCGAGGACTGTTGCTCAACGCACTCAACAATTTAGACTCCCGTGGTCGGATTGGACTATCTGCCATGTTCGGAATGCTGGTTTTTCTGGCTTTACCTGACGAGATGCAGTTAGAAAGTCGCATTTTGGGAGGCTGGATTGCTGGCGTTGTCTGTTTTCTCGTCCTAGTGTTGCTGATGATGAGTCGTTGGGGGCGTCGGAGGGCTGATTTGAGATTGTCTTGGGGACTACTACCCAGACTTCTGACACTTTTTTGTAGACATTTTCGCCACCAGCATCAATGTTAGTTCAGCGCTTCTGCAACCCATCTGAGGATAGGATCGCTACAGCACGATGAACGCAGAATCTAAAGTTCAGTATTGCTAATCGACCACAAGACTCACGATCGAAACAAATCTTCTTCAATAATTTTGAATAGATTTTGAATAGATTTTGAATGGGTAGAGCAATCACTAGAAAGTAATCTCCACAGACCATCATTACCCATCCCTCCTCCCTCCTCCCTCCTCCCTTCCTCCTCACACCTTCAACGGAGCATTCCCATGACTCATCTTCTGTCTTCATTCCTCCTCTCTACTTCCTCAAACGTTGATAACTTTGCGGTTGCAGTTGCCTATGGCGTTAAAAAACTCAAGATCGGCATTTTTAGTAACCTGTTAATTGCAGTTGTGTCAGCATTAGGAACCATTCTCTCGCTCTCGGTCGGAAATGTGATCAGTCGCTATCTACCTGGCCCTGTCGCTAATGTTTTGGGGAGTAGCGTGCTGATTGTGATTGGCATTATCGGCATCTGGGACACATTGGAACGTGAAAAAAAGAAAGCCCGCGAGAAAAATAGAGCTAGAAAGATGACACGATCGCTCGTTGCGGCGGGAATTCACTCGTCTGACTATTCCGAAACCTATGGCGATGCGGCTGTGATGCAATCTGACACCACGCTGTTAGATGACATTGCCTACGAAGGATTTTTGGAAGACCCGGCAAAAGCTGACCTCGATCGCTCTGGACACATCGACGTAAAGGAATCGATCGCCATTGCCTTTGGTCTCACTATCAATAACCTGGGAAGCGGAGTCGGCGCAGGTATTTCGGGCTTGAATATTGCCATCACTACAATATTGACCTTTGGATGTAGCATTCTGGCGATCGTGGTTGGATACTTTCTAGGCGATCGGCTCACCGCCAAAATGACCGGAATCTCGGCAGGCGTACTATCGGGACTGCTCATGGTGATCTTGGGCGTTTATGAATACTTCATTCCCTAAAATCTGTAGCTTGATCGAGGCGGTGTTTTTCTCCCTGGGGGAAAGCCGTAAAGTACCATCGTCTCGATCGCAAACTCAGCCGGAGTGTCAAACTCAGCGTTCTGGGAAATAGAAACCAACACACAACGGTTAAAGAAATCACTCACCTTGAGCAACACAGTGCTGAATGCGAAAGAAATCGCTTTTTCAAGAAGGAGAAGATTCGCCTACACATTGATGAGGTGGACTAACCAGCATGGGATTACTTCGCTTTGGCAACAGATCAATCACATTGTTGAAGCTGCTGAAAAAATCCTGAAGCGCCTTGGCTGACTCGCCCGTAAACTCTAGCCACTCATAGTGATAGAGACCTGGAGAAGGCACCTCTTGCTGGAGCAAAGAAGCAGTCGGCACCGCAACCAGCAGCGACACGCCTGCCTCACCGGAACGAGTTTGCCCCTTTAAACGGACGGCCGCAATATAGGACGTGTTGATCACGACATCTTCAACCTTGATGAATGCCATAGTGCGATGCCTCCAGAGTAAGTTTGTGTCAGAGAACGTAGGAAAATATGGGAACAGAAAGCGATCGCCGTTCAATTGCGATCGCTTTTAGGTTCGAGCAGAATAGTGACTGATTAAGCGTTAGTTTGTTGAATCTAGACGATCGAATTGGGTCTTTTGATCAGGTCTAAATTGGCGTTGGCTAAAGGTGGATTAGAATTCGATCATTAGTCACGAGGCAGCTAGAAACTTAAGACAGTTTTATTCCTCAACTCTAAAAAATCAGCCAGGTTGGATGCCTGATGTTTTTTGTTTTTAGCCAGCAACCTCAATTAACATCGAAAACTCTCACACGCTTTGATTCATTGAATAGATATCTCTATACAATTGGATTATAGAGTAATGAACCCATCGGTTTGAAGCGTTTCTATTCAGTTCTTCCTAACCCTGGATTAACGAAGACTAATGGTTAAGATCTAGGTGCAAATGTGCTCAATCTGATCATTAGATTAGACTCTATCCTTCACGATCTGCCGACCTCGATTTAATCATCAACTTCCCATTAATTTTAGAAAAGATAGAGAGGTTAATGTTGCATTATTAAGCAAGCTTAAGAAAATCAAGAAACCGATTTCTAAACAGAATTTGTTGGTATTATAAATGAACTACCTCCCAGGTATCGGTAAGAAAAAGGAGGTGACCAGGCTTTAAGAGATTCAACAAACTTTTGGTTCTTGTCACCGACTTCTCACATCATTTTTCTACCTCGTCATTTTTTCTTGATCACGCCTCACAAACCTCGATACAAACCATCATCAGGCTTGTATATTAGTGGTCGATCGTGACAGGGTAGATAACTGTGTGGGTGCCGTCTTGTTCATTCTATTTATGGAGATTGATGACCCATGTTTGAATTAGAGGCTTTGTTGTTTGGGCTGGAGCCGTTGACTGCGATCGCAGTGGGCGTTGGGGCAGTTGTGATAGTTCCTGTGGTGAGTGCGGTGGATTCAATGACCGGAAGTAACCTCTCCGAATCGACAAGAACAGTTGCTAAAGATGGTTTGGTGTGGGCGTTTGAAGTCTTTGACAAAGCGCAGCACACCTTTGCAGAAGCAAGTGAATCTGTCCAAGATCTGATTGCGGAAGCGAAGGCTGATATAGCCGACTCAAAGAATGGTTCTGAAGATAAAATGCCTCGCGAAGTCACGATCGGTTAATACAGTTAAGTCGTAAAGGAATTCAGCTAGACGAAACATTCTAATTTAACGTTCTATCCTGACTCACGGCTCTTCTGAAGTGGGGATAGAAGTTAACAACCAAGGACGACTCTGGAATCGAAAATGCCTACTGAGAACTGGTGATATCCTAAAGTCATCAGTTCTTTTTTGTAACGATTTCTAGATAGTTTCGATCCAATCAATCTGCTCTACTTATCGCGTGATTAATCAAAACCTGAAGTCAAGAACATTGAGAAGAAAATCTAAGGTTTTGCTCGTTTAATCAGGATAAGTGGTTTAATTCTAATTAAGAAAGAACTGCTCACCCTGTCAATTTTCTCGACCCTACAAAAAGGTGAACTAGGCAAACTTCTTGAGCATTCTCTCGCTTTTGCGAATTTGATTTATCTTCAGATCCGATCGCAGGTTTCAGTCCATTCAACAATACCCATCAACAATACTCAATGGAGACGTTATGATTGAGCATCCAGATTTTCTCAACATCCGTAGACTTGCGTTTCTTTTAGTCGCTCCCCCGATCGCTTTGCTTTTGACTTTTAGCGCGATCGAGGTTTCCTGGCACCAGATGAGAGTTTGGCAGTCGGCAGGGGTTTGGTGTACTCAGACAATGCCAGATGGCCAAATGAAACTCTACGGAAACGAGTGCAAATCACCACACTAGTTGAGCAGTTAAAATCGAACCCGCTAAATCAAATTGCAATCAGATCTCCTGCTTTAATAAGTGGGGGATTTTTGCTTTTGCAGTGATTCAGGATTGTAAATTTAGATCGCAAATTCAGGATTATTCTCGTCCCTGTTCTTGGTGGGGTGGCACAGATTTTCATCCCTCCTAGCCCCCTTGAAAAGACGTGAATTCGATGAAACTTTCGCTACGGTGATTAATCCGGGCAGCCCTCTAAACCCCCACGAGTGAGGAACTTTGCAGTCCTGAGAAGTTTTTTTGCCTTCTAGAAGCCTTTCTTTCTCAAAGTCCCCCAGATTGGGGGATTTAGGGGGCGAAGCCTGTCGGCGATGCTAGATCGATCGACTTGTGTGGACACGGTAGCCTTTTTAAGGGGGCTAGTGAGATTTAATGGATGCAACTTCACCGAAAACTCCCTACTGTAAACTCCCTACCGTGTCGGTTGAAGCTGAGAATCTGCCTGGACGATCGCATAAAAGCATTTTGTAGCTGAGTCAAACCGCCAGGGCGTTCCTTCGGGATCTTTTTGCTGGGCCCAGGTTGAGAAATCGGGCTTCGATCGCCAACTTGTCAAAGCTTGAGAAGTCACCCGCAGTCGTTTCGCCAGTTCGCGCTGATTGAGTGTGTTGGCAAAGGCATTGAAAATGGGCGTTCCTGCGGAGATCGCTTTCAAAGTTCGAGAACGACGATCGAGCGATCGCGGATCAAAGGGACGCGCCCCATTCACAAACTCAGCTACAAAGGCCGAACTGTTGTTTACAATCACATTCAACACAGGATTTAAGCCCAAGAACATTCCCCCGCCGATCTGCATCAAGAGATTGGGAGCAACAATGATTGCTGTGTTTTGATAGACCAGACTCATCGCGTGTTGAGCGATCGCAATGGCTTCGACCAATCCCTGCACATCACTTGAAATCACAACATCTGTCAATAGCTCAGAACTTTTTGGATGGGAAAACGAGATCGAAACGTTTCCAGAATCGCACCCCGCAGCCACCGTTTTGCCCTGATGTTGAAGCCCGCAGATTAAGCGATCGAGATTATTAGAAGAAGCGTCTGCCCAGACGTGATCTGCTGGAATGCTCAAAGAATTGGCTTTCACACTCGCTTTAGACAATGGTTCAGATGTGATCCAATAAATAGCAATGCCCTGACTTTGTAGCTGTGCAATGGCTTGACTCGACGCTTGTGAAATGGTTTCTTCATCCAGAACGATCGCATTCACTTGAGACAGCAGTTCTAAAATGCGGGCGCTGCGAATGCAGATTCCTTGACCTGCGGCGTAAGTAAGCGCTGATAGTAGCGTCGTATGAACCGAGATGGGAATGCCACTGCCAAAGTCAAATTGAAACGGTGAAATCGCGGCTCCCAGATTTCCGGTTAGTGCAAACACAGTGCCGCCTAGAAAAATGGTAGGCACGATCGCGGCTCTCACAAATTCTGCCTGATGAATGCCAATCTGCGTGTCGTGTACGGGAGCCGATTGAATCAGTTGAACCATCCAGCCAATCCGCGTTTCTAGGCCAGTGCGTTCTGCCAAAATCTCTAAACCGCCGTCTCGGACGATCGCGGATGCAAACACGCTGTCTCGAAGCGAGCAAACCACGGGCGCTGAGTCCCCGGTGAGATTCGATTCATCAACCAGAGCCGTCCCAGACACTACCCAACCATCAACGGGAATCACATCGCCTGCCTCAACTTTGACGCGATCGCCCACTTGAATCTCAGTGGCAATCACTTGAAGGGTCTGTCCGTCTCGCGCTACCCAAACTGACTGTTCTAGCCAATCCAGCTTTTCGAGCGCCTGTTGGGTTCGATTGTCGGCGGAGGTGCCTCGCAGCGATCGTCTGACTTCGACCAGGCAGGTTTTGAGCGCGGGCGCGACGAATTGACCCTGAAGCGTTTGCATCGTCATCCACAGCGAGTCGAGCAAATCAATATTGGGCTGGCGTTGGTTAATCAAACTGTCTGAAGCGCGAGCAAGCCACGGCATGGCCGCCCCTGCGATCGCAGCCCCGACGACCACCACAGGCAACTCCAACGGAGCGGCCAGCAGGGCAACACTCAGACTCAAGCAGGGCATTCCTAAATCTCGCCAGTGATTGATTTCGGGTTCCAGGTCGAGCGTTTTAGAAGCGTCCTCAGTTTCAGCAGCGTTCTCATCGCAGGGAATTGAAGGAACGATCGCCCGATCGCTGAGTTTATGAATGCAGGCGGCAATGGCATTTTGAACGGTTTCGGCTGGGCTAGTTTTATAACAAACAATCAGCGAAGCGGCAGCAGAATTAATCCGCACATTGGTCACCGATTCGAGCGATCGCACCAATCCATCTAATTGCTCTGCAAATTCAACATCCCGCGCAAGTTGGGGAATTCGAAACCGAAACCGTCCCACGGTGCTGTGAACGACCTGGTAATTCATGATTAAAGGCTGATTCGGGGTGAGAAAGCTTTAGTTTTCATGATTGTTTCATGAGATAAAAGTATCGTAGATCGCGATCGCTAATCATTTCACACTCTGTTGCAAAAGTTATTCCGCAGTGATGCACTAAAAAATATTAAAGTCATTAACGATCGTGAGTTCAAGCTCTCATATTTAGCATTACCAATTAGCATTACCAAATTATTGTTCATCCCTCTCTAACTACGACCTTCACAGCCATCTCCACTAAATTCCTCCCTCCTCCCTCTTCCCTCTTCCCTCTTCCCTCCTCCCTCCTCCCTCCCCAGGTGGGAATGCTACGCCAAAATCGTGGGTTATCCACACCAGAAGTTTCAAACAGGATTTGTAAAGATAGATTTGTAGTCCAAAAGCAAGCCAATGAAGTTTTTCACTCAACCGCTTTACGCCTGGTATCGCTCCACCATTCGGAATTCTAAGTATCGCTGGCTCATGATTTTAGGCAGTTTGATTTATCTGCTGAGTCCTTTGAATTTGTTGACCGATACAGTCCCGATCGTAGGCTGGATTGATGATGGCTTGATTGCTACGCTGCTGGTTACAGAAGTTTCGCAAATTCTTCTAGAACAACTCAAAAATCGCAAAAGCGAAAAGGTGACTGCTTAAGTCTGAGTTTTGTTCTATTCAACGATTTCTAATTCAATATCTTGTAAGGAAGGTCACTCATGTCTGATTCCATTAAAGACCGTCTAGCAGACGATTTCGAGAAAGTTAAAACAGCAGGTGGAACGCGACTGACTCGCATCAGTGAAGTATTCAAAAATGCTGCTTCTCAAGCGATTAATGAATTCAAAGAAGGCTCAGGTGAAATTGGTCTGATTGCTAAAGACACAGTTTCTACAATTTCTGGAAACTTGAACCAGAGTACTGAAGAAGCTACTGTTGAGAATTCTTCCTCTACCGATTTCAAAACTCTGGCCATCAGAATTTTTAATGCTCTGTCTGCCGAATTTAGAAATCAACTGAGCAAATGGGATGTAAAACTGACAGAACGCTACAGCGATCGCTATCTGACAGCCAAACAATCTCTTCAACAACGCCTAGAAAACTTTTCTATCTGGTATGAAAAAGCAAAAGTAAACGCTGAAGCAACCGGATCTGATCCACTACAGACTAAACAATTGGAACTAGAAACTCGAATTGGTGAAGCAGGAACGTCTGTCGCTCAAAAAGAACAGCAAATCCGCCAACACCTGAAAGGCTTGCTCCAAACGGCTATGACTAAATAGTTTCACCCTTTCCAAATCCACCATTTTCTATCACTTTGAGGTAACTTCCATGAAACTGATTCGTCTTTTGTTGGGTATTTTGATTCCCCCGATCGGTGTTTTTCTCACCTACGGCATTAGTAGTGCTTTGCTGATCAACATTTTGCTGACGCTCTTGGGGTGGGTTCCCGGTGTGATTCATGCAGTTTGGGCGATTACCAAGCATGAAGAAAAACTCGAAGGCAGGGTGTAAACTTTCCATTCCAAAATTCATTTAGGAGATATCAAATGTTGAGCTTTTTTCTAACCACCTTGACGAGTGCATTGGGTTTATTAGTGGTTGACTTAGTAGTTCCCGGTGTGGATATTGCTACGTTTCCCATTGCATTGTTAGCTGCGATCTCGATTGGATTGGTCAATGCGTTCGTTAAGCCGATTCTCTCAGTTCTCTCGCTACCAGTCACATTTCTGACACTCGGAACGTTTTCGTTGATTGTTAACGGGGTGTGTTTCTGGTTAGCGTCTCTGTTTGTCCCGGGGTTTGCCGTACATGGACTGCTGGCGATCGTGCTGGCTCCGATCGTGCTTTCGTTTGCCACAACTTTTCTAAACAAGTACATTGCAGAAACAAGTTTCGGTCAGTCTCTAGCCGGATCAAACACTGCCAAACTCGAAGCTAAATAGTCATCAAAAATGACCATCGAAGCTACTTAAAAACCCTTACGGCCTTGAAGCTTGAGTCTCTGGTTGTAGGGGATTTTAGAATATATAAAACTAATATGAATTCGATAGAACTTTCCGTTTCGTGATTAATCACAGAAACTCATAACGGATTTAACCCGCGAGAAGTTTTGAACTGGAAGTCTTGTCTTAAAGGGGAGCATCCCAATTGTGTATTGATCGGTCATTGCCTGAATCCATCGCCCCCTAAATCCCCCAGAATGGGGGATTTAGGGGGCTGAAGCCAACCAAAACGAAGCGATTGACCTTTGACATCAAAAATTTAGCTATTTTGCACAATTGGGATGCTCCCGTCTTAAAATCCTCCAGATTTGGCAGGGGGGAAATTATTCACGAGTCCATAGCGCCAATCCGCCGCCTCGACCGCGTGCTGCAATAAAGGTTTCTGTTACTAAAAAGAAGGCGAAAAAAGGAAGTTGGGCAACCGATCGTTCCTCAAAATCCGTCTTGCCGCCTCGCAACTGACCCGCATAGATTGCATACTTACCAACGCTAATTTGAATTTGAGAAAAATCAAACGCCAGCAGGTTCTTTTTGCCCAAATATTTCGCCAATCCGGTGAACTTTAGCTGCAACCCACCCACTTGAATTTGATTGTTAATCGTTGCATAATCGTCCCGCTCCGCCACCGGACTAAATCCGATCCCCGCCGGGACAAACTGAGGGAGATAAAACCCTTTGCCCAAAGCAATTCCGCCCCTTTTGCGAAGCTTGCGAGTCCCCGTGGTAAAGCACAGTCGCCACTGACCCAGCAAGGATGTGAGCGGATAGGTGAGTCGCTGTTTTTTAGCCGCTTTCTCAGCTTCCAGCAGTGCTTCTACCACGCGATCGGGGTTGGGGCGGCCCGTTCGACTAGCCGCATTTGCCAAAACATTTTGATAATCGGTTGTCAGTTCTGTTGTCATCAAAGTGGCTCCTATCTCAAATGGCTCACGAGAAACGCAACGCTCAAACCCAGACAAAGAATGAGCCAAAATCGCTGTTGTCTAATCGTTTGTAGCGTATCAGAGAGAACTTGAATTTCAGCTTTGAGTTGTTCGATCGTCCAGGTTTCTTGCATTGATCGCTGATCGAACTCCCGGCTTGCTTCGAGAAACTGTCGATCGACCTCACTCAACTGCTTACCCTGTAACCATTCCAGCCCACTTTGCAACGCCTGACCCCGCAACAACCACGACTCGTCCTGTTTTTGAGAAGTGACCCAAGCCTCCAGCGCCAGCCCATAAGGTCGAAGCTGATTGAACTGTTTCTCAACCCACACCAGGTCAAAAATCTGCTCATAAATCCGATTCTTTACCCTGAGCGCCCCCGGCGATCGCTCCACCAATCCAGACAGCCTCAAATCAATACTCTCAATGCTCGTGCTGTCTATTTCATTCCCCATCAACACCTGCTGATATACGCCCAACAATCGTCCCCGCTGCTGATTTTGTAAGAGCCGATCGCGAATCGTTCGCAAATGTTCTGGCTCGTCCTGAGTTTCCCAATCCTTGAGAATGTGCGATCGCACCAACTGCTCCACCCAAAAAGACTCACTCCCCGGCGGCAGTTTCAAAATTCCCTGCACTGTAGACTGACTTGCCTGCGCGACCATCTGACATAGCTTTTGAGTGAGAAAGGGCTGTCCATCTGTCCAGGTGAGAATTGATCGCAGCACGGCCTGTGGAGTGGTCACCCGTCCAATTAACCCATCCGCCAGCGAGAGTGCTTCGTGTTCTTGAAAGCCCTGTAGCTCGATCGCTCGCCCAATATTAAACGGAGTCTCAGACCGATCTTTTCGAGTGGCCCGCAAGGGATCGCCCATCAAATCTGAAGGAGTCGTCACACCCATCAACACCCAGGTCAACCGCTGATAAGTCAGATCATCCGCCCGTCGATTGTAGCAATAGCGAATCAGCCCAAAAAAGTCATCCACACCAAACTTGAGCTTGAGAACGCTGTCGATTTCGTCGATAAAGATGACGATCGGCTGTTGAACTTGAGTCAGCAAAACTGTCGCCAAAAACTCGCCCAATCGACTCGGCAAAGACAAGTGAGCAAAGTCACGCCACCAAGTGCTCACCTGAACATTGAGACAAAAACTATTTGCGAGAGAAGCCGCAAGCGAGGCATACCATTGTTCGGGAGTGGCTTGTTGGGTGCCGATCAACGTCATATCAATTACCCCACAGCACACGCCAACCGCCTGCAATCGCTGCATTGTCCGAACGCGCAAACTCGACTTTCCCATCTGCCGCGAGTTAAACACGTAGCACAACTCTCCCGCCCTCAACGCCGCATAGAGGTCAAGATCTGCCTGCCTCACCACATAGCTAGGCGCGTCTTTTTTGAGGCTGCCGCCGACTTGATACTCGTAGTGAGTCATGTGCAGATAACAGAATTATCGTTTTGCCTCTATAGGATCGTGGATTAAATAACTCCGAAATTTCACCCTCACCCTAGCCCTCTCCCCAAGGAGCTACCGTGTACACACAAGTTGCTTAATCGTTTATTGCCGAGATCTTCGCCCCCTAAATCCCCCAATCTGGGGGACTTTGAACTCGGATTCTGGGCTTGAAGTCCCCCAATTTTGGGGGATTTAGGGGGCTGAAGCGGACTGGAACGGAGCGACAAAAACCTGTTCATGACTCATTTAGGATTGCTATAGCAGTTAGTGATTAGTCGTAAACTAATGGACAAGAACGAATCAGTAAGAACCCGCTATTGCAAGATTTTTATAGCCGATTTAGGATTGCTCTATCAAGCCTTCCATTTGCAGCAAGAAGTTGAGAAAAAATCGCTCTGACTTGATGCGATCGCGCAGTCCTTTTTCTTCGGCTTGTTTGCGGGCGGTGATATCTTTGACGATGCCTTCATAAAATAGCAGATTGCCGTGAGCGTCTTTGACCGTCCGCACATCTTCCGAAATCCAAATCATGCGGCCGTCTTTGCAGTAGACCTGAGACTCAAAATCATTGACCGCGCCGTATTGCTGAAGGTAAGTCGCAAACTCTGATCGCCTCTGAGGACGCACATATAGCTGTTCGGCAACGTGAGCGATCGCGCTGATCAAGTCTGTTGGCGATGAATAACCGAGTAGTTGAGCCAGCGATCGGTTCACCCTTAAAAAGCGACCGTCTGGAGTGGTCTGAAACATGCCATTTACAGCATTGTCAAATACATCTCGATAGCGTTCCTCAATCTGTTGTCGTTCCTGTATCTGAATCTGTAAGTAAACGTTTTGTTCTTCGAGTCTTTTTTGCAGGCTTCGCAGCTTTAACTGATGCTCGACTCTGGCAAAGACTTCCTCAATTTGAAACGGTTTGGTCACATAGTCCACACCCCCGACCCCAAAGGCTTTTACTTTGTCGAGACTGTCGCCCATTGCGCTGATAAAAATAACGGGAATCTTGCTGGTCAACGGATCTGTTTTGAGTCGCTCACAGACCTCGTAGCCGTCAATCCCCGACATCATAATATCCAGCAACACCAGGTCTGGCTGAATGTCACGCGCCCGATTGAGTGCAATACCGCCGTCGATCGCGCTACAGACTTCATAGCCTTCTTGGGTGAGCGCATCTGAGAGAAATTGCAGCACTTCTGGTGTGTCATCCACGACGAGAATGGTCGCTTGAGGCAGCGTTTCTTGAACTTTGAAGCCCAACAGTCGAAAAATTTCTTGCTCGGCGTGTTTCAATTCGGGTAGATGTTTTGCGCCCCGGCTGCTCAAGGCTTCATGCTGAAGGACTAACTTCTCTAATTCAAGAACCATCCCCTGCGATCGCTCCCCCCCTTGAGACCTATCTAGCAAAGCACTGTCCACGGTTCTATCTGAAAGGGGAAGCAGGCGATCGAAGTTTTGGCGCAGGAGCTTACGCAGATAGTAAACCGTAATGGGCGAGAGGTGAGTCGGCTCCACTAAAGAATTGGGGACTTTTGATGTTAAATCGTAGGTGATCATTCTGGGTTTTGTAGTTGATTAGAGCCATCGAAAATTTGATGAATAGAGTGACAGACTTATATCAACAGATCTTGTTATGAAATAGGGTGGTGCTGAAGTGAGGCAGTCAGCAGAGTTATGTTTTATGTAGAGAATATTGACAATTTTAGCGCTAACCCCCTCCAAACAGAAACTCCTTGAGTTTTATTGAAGCATTATTTCTGATTTTAAAGGAGTCTCTTTACGTTTACAGCAGGTTTCAAACAGATAAAAGAGGGCTGACATCAGTTCTTTCGGCTGTTTGAAGAGTTTAGTCTTTTGTCAACTCGACCAGTGCATCAAACTGAAAGTTTGCGACCAGATCGCTCAATCTCTGAGCAAGATCACCAAAATCGGGAGGAATCTGCTCAATCAGACGCAGGCAGCGATCGGCATTTAGGCGCAGGGCCGATCGCTGAAGCTCAACCGTCCATTCTCTGGGCATTCTACTCACTAAAGACTTGAGCGGACGATCGCGCACAGGGGGGATCACAGACAAATCAACCTGTTCTCGACTTAGCGGTTGCAATGGGCAGGGGTCAAACTGAGCAGGAATCTTGACGGCAAACAGCGTCCCCTGTCCGACTCCACTCCGGACGGTAATCTGCCCGCCCAACAGTTGGACAAACTGCCGACTGATCGCCAACCCCAGCCCCGTGCCTTTTTTAGACTTTCGCCCTGTTTCCGTTTGCACAAATGCGTCAAACACCGTGTCGATTTCTGTGGGCGCAATGCCCGGCCCAGTATCAGACACCTCAAAGTGCAGAAAGGACGATTGGGCGGTCGTCTCTCCCCAAACCCGCAGCTTGACGCTTCCTTGCTCGGTAAATTTCACCGCATTGCTGAGGAGATTGATCACGACTTGCCGCAGTTTTCCTTCATCGGTTTGCACCAGGTCTGGCAACTCAGGCGCACGATCGACCATCAACCGAATGCCTTTTGCGTCTGCCTGTACCCGAAACATTTCCTCTAGATTTTGCAGCAGGATTGAGAGATTGACCTCGCTGAGATTGACTTTGGCGGCACCGACCTCAATTTTGGAGAGTTCTAACACGTTGTTGATCAGATCGAGGAGATGTTGGACACTGCGCTCGATCGTCGCCAGCCGTGCTTTTTGTTTTTCGTTGAGCGACTTGTCGTATCGCAAAAGTTCGCTACAGCCCAGAATGACCGCCAGGGGCGTCCGCAATTCGTGATTCATGTTGGCTAAAAAAGTGCTTTTGGCTAGATTGGCAGCTTCGGCGGCTTCTTTGGCTTGTTTGAGTTCGGTTGATCCGCGTTTGCGTTCGGTAATGTCTCTCAGCGACCCGACCATGCGAATGGGTTGTCCATTTTTGTCCCATTGAGCCGTACCGCGAGACTCACACCATTTGTAAGTGCCGTCTTTGCAGCGCAGCCGAAATTCGACGACGTATTGAGGAGTCTGTCGAGCAAAATAAGCCTGACGCGCTGTGAGCACGGTTTCTAGATCATCGGGATGCAGTAAATTTAGCCAGTCTGAAGACTCGATCGCTTCCTCCATCCCATAGCCCGAAATCTCTTGCCAGCGGCGCGATCGAAAGACCTGCTGAGTCGAAATATCCCAATCCCAAATTCCGTCGTTGTTGGCATCGAGAACGAGTTGTAGCCGCTCTTCGCTGGCTTGTAGGGCAAATTCTGATTGTTTGCGCTCGGTGATGTCCATGATCACGCCAACCATCCGCACGGGGCAATCGTCCGCATCATAAATCGCTCGACCTTTGCCCAACACCCAAAAAAT
Source organism: Phormidesmis sp. 146-12 (assembly GCF_052939495.1). Classification (NCBI taxonomy): domain Bacteria; kingdom Bacillati; phylum Cyanobacteriota; class Cyanophyceae; order Leptolyngbyales; family Leptolyngbyaceae; genus Phormidesmis; species Phormidesmis sp. 146-12. Next base: position 24,841 of record NZ_JBJPHS010000078.1, read on the forward strand.
CTGCCCATCTGGATAAATCACCCGATATTCTTCTGAGTAATCGGTCTGCGATATCAGCGACTGGTCTTTGGCTTGCTCGATTCGCTGCAAATCTTCTGGATGGACACGATCGCTCCAGGATTGTTGACTTGACTCGACTTCACCGGGTGTCAGCCCCAGTAGATAAAAGTGAATGTCATTCCAGGTCGTGACATTGGTGATCAGGTTCCAATCCCAACTGCCAATGTGGGCAAATTCTAGAGCCAGACGACGCTGTTCTTCACTTTTTTGTAAGGCGGCTTCGGTCTGTTTGAGATCGGTTATGTCTGTTGCGACGGTTGTCACGACCCAGCAGTGGGCCGCCTCATCCCATCGAGAGCTTAAGGTATGAGCAATCCAGCAGAGGCGATCGTCTTTGTGCCAAAACCGAAATTCGTAGCTGATGGTTTTTTTGGCCTTGATTGGCTCGATCTGTGCGCCAAAGACGGTTTCTAAATCCTGGGGATCGACCCGCGACCTGAAAAGCTGTTTGTCCGCCAACAATTCTTCTGCGGTGTAGCCATAGATCGCCTCGCTGCCAGGAGATACATAGTCCAGCGTCCAAGCGCCATTGGGATAAACACGACTGCTACCTAAAACCACGATCGCCCCTTTGAGAACGTCGCTGAGTTTGAGTTCTGACGCTTGTAGGGCGAGTTCTAGCTGTTTTCTCTGCGTGATGTCGTGGCTGACGACGGTGACGACCCAACAATTATCGCTGTGATCCCGCCGCGACGCATAAGTACCAGAAATCCATCTGAGAGAGCCGTCACCGTGATGAAACCGATACTCTATGGTGACTGTGACTGTGCGTTCGGCAAAAAACTTTTGATAATTTGGCAGCACAACGGTTTCGAGATCGTCTGCATGTACCCGTGACATCCAGACATTTTGATCCGCGATCGCATCTTCCTGGGTGTACCCAAAAACAATCTCAGTCCCCGCCGAGCAGTATTCATACTCCCAGTCTCCAATGGCAAACAGACGAAAGCTGACGATCGCCGCCCCTGCACTATTGATCACATCATTGAGTTTGGCTTGCGATCGAGACAAGGCGGCCTCGATGTGTTTCTGAGGCGTGACGTTTAAGCTGGTGCCAATAATCCGATAGACCTGGGAGTAGGCATCTCGTAGCGGCGTAAGCGTCGTCAACCACCAGAGTTCTTGTCCTTGAAAGGGAAGAAACTCCTCGTAAGTAACGCTGGCTTCACTGGTTAGACAGTCTCGATAGTGCTGAGTGACGATCGCTGCAAAGTCCGTCGTGTGAATCTGCTGGGGCGTTTTGCCCTGAGCCTCTGTCGAGGAGATGCCTGTCAGCCGCTCACAGGTCGGGTTAAACCCGGCATAGCGAAACTCATCCCCTTCGACATCGATCACAAAAATCGACTGGCCCACGCCTTCATAAATGCTGCGTAAGATGCGCGAGGTGACATTAATACTGGTGCCGACAATGCGATAGATACGATCGTCAGCATTTCTCAGAGGCGTGAGCGTCGTCAGCCACCAGAGTTCTTGTCCTTGAAACGGCAGATACTCCTCATAGGTGATGCTTTCTCCGGCACTGAGACAGTTTTGATAATGCTGATTGACGCTGGCAGCAAATTCGCGCCCATGAATCTGTTGGGGGGTTTTGCCCTGGGCATCGAGAGAAGAAATTCCGGTGATTCGTTCGCAAATGGGATTGAACCCGGCATAGCGAAATTGATCGTCTTCGACATCGATCACAAAAATTGACTGCCCCACTCCCTCATAAATGCTGCGTAAAAACTCTTCTTTCTCAAGCAGCGCCTGGGTCAGAGACTTACGATTGCCCAAGCTCTGAGCGGTTGTCAAGACTGCTATTTCGCCGTCCAGGTCGATCGTCTCTGCCGACACCAAGACCAGCTCTAACTCACCGGCCTTGTTAAAAACTTCAAACTCTTTTTTGTCTACAGCGCCAGCCTCATGCAGACTGTGATGCCAGCGATCGCGCTCGCCCGCTGCCCACAAATTCAATTCCTGCGTTGATTTGCCCAATACTTCCGGGGGGGCGTATCCCAAAAGCTGGCAAAAACTTGAATTTACGTCGAGGATGCGATCGTCGCTCGTGATCATCATCGCTGCGGGGTTTGACCGAAACGCCTTGGTAAACTTCTCTTCTGATTTTTGAAGCGCTGATTCGAGTTGTTGACGCGATCGCTGTTCCTCGGCCAATATTTGGGACTGAGTATCAAGCCGTTGGGTTAACCTCCGTATTTCTTCGGTCAGTGTCATACAAGTTCTTCGTCCGTAAATCCACTCTGAGCATAGATCAAAAACTCGGTCGATCGCTGTGATCAAACCTTTAGCGGATTCATAATTTCATGATATCGACGGACTTCTCCACTTCGCTTACCAATCGCTCCATCTGACGGCTTGGCACCGACTAAAAATATTTATTTGCGAGCTACTGAGGTTGATTAGAGCGATCGAGCGCCTACAGGGTTGATTTGAGAAATTCTTTAGTACAAATCTTGTCTTTGATAAAAGTTGGTAAGTGTGGCTTTTCCTAAACGCACGTCTGCGGCTTTTGGGTAGGAGACTGGAATTTCAATTACAAATTCTGCTCCTTTGCCAACTGATTTGGTAGTAAAAAAGGGGTCAAAAAGGTGCTGCTGAGTCAATCGTGCAGGTTAACTTGTTTGAAGTCTGCCTCATCTAGACGAAAAAAGTTTCGCAATGACAGTACAATTTCTCGAATTCGCTCAGTTCCAAACTGCATGGAATTGAGTAATTTGGGCAGATCTTCTCGGAGAAATTCAAGGTCGATCGTTCTAATTTTCTCTTGAATCTCTTGTGGTGAATGAGGATAGTTTGCTTCATAGAGTTGGATGAGTTCCAGTAGACCCTGGGCGTATTGTTGAGCAGGATTTAGATTGCCGTAGATGAAGTTGACTGGGTGATTAATCTCGTGGGCAACGCCTGCAACCAACTGACCCAAAGCAGAGAGTTTTTCTTGCTGAACGAGTTGTAATTGTGCCTGCTGAAGCTCGATCGTTCGTTCGACTACTTTTTGTTCCATCGTTTCAGCAAACCGCTTGAGTAAGCTATTTTGAGTTTCCAATCTTTTAGAAAAATCACGAAGCTGAATGTGAACTTTGACCCGTGCTAAAACTTCCTCTTGTTGAAATGGTTTTGTAATGTAATCAACCGCTCCTAAGCCCAAGCCTTTAACTTTATCGTCAGTGTCAGAAAGGGCTGTCATAAAGAGAATGGGAATGTTAGAAGTATCGAGGCTGGACTTTAAGCGGCGACAGGTTTCAAAGCCATCGATTCCGGGCATTTGAATGTCTAGTAAAATCAAATCGGGTGGATTATGTCGAGCTTGCTTAATTGCGCCTTCACCGCTGGTGGCAACTGCAACCTCAAAACCGTCTTCTGCTAGTGATTCAGAAAGTACTCGTAGGTTAGCCGGGTTGTCATCGACGATGAGGATGACGTTTGCTTCAGAAAGGTCTTTTAGAGTGTGCATACAGGATTCGACTCGCTTGAAATTAAAAAGATGACGTTAGTTAATGAGCGGATGCTGCATCAAGCTTTGATTTTGAATGTCTAATTGAGATCAGCCTTAGATTGAGCGCTTGATAAAAACTGTTCGATGAATTTCTGAACTTTTTCAACTTGAAAATCTTCGATCAATTTAACCATTAATCGTACAAAAGCTACATACTGCATATCCGACGTTTCTAGCTTTTCTAGCTGCTCTTTTAGCGTTTTGAGACGGCCCGACATCGCTAAATGATGCAATTGATTCAACTGTTCTATTGAGGGAGGCACAATGTCAGAGGAAGCAGCGATCGCTTCAGATTTATCTGGCTCATTAACCTGCTCATAAATCCATTCTAAATTGAGATGAGTTTGCAGCATTTCTAAGAGCTGATCTGCCTGAACAGGCTTTGGCAAAAACTCAACTGCTCCTGCCGCCAAGCTGATTTTTTGATCAGATTCAAACACGTTAGCCGAGGAGATGATTACTTTCAACTGCCGAAATTGAGGAAACTCTTTTAGATGTTTGAGAAACTCTAAGCCATTCATAACGGGCATGGTTAAATCCGTAATTACCAAATCAGGCAATACCTCAAACGTTTTATCTAAACCCTCTTGACCGTCGTTAGCTTCAAACAGTTGAAATCCGATCGGGGTGAGTAAGTGGGTCACGATCGACCGATTTTCCCAGCGATCGTCGATGACTAAAATTTTATGTTTTTCACCCACATATCCCAAAATTCTTCTCTGTTGCGCTTCTTTAGAGATTTTTACCCAATCAGTGGCTTCCGGAATTTCAACTTCAAACCAAAAGCGGCTACCTTGTGCTTTTTGACTGGTGACGGCGATCGTGCCTCCCATCATTTCGACAATTTTGCGACTGATTGCTAACCCTAATCCAGTTCCTTCTGAGTGACGATCGCGACTGCCAACTTGCTCAAAGGGTAAGAAGATGTTTTCTAATTGGTCAGCAGTCATTCCTACACCTGTATCTTCGACCTCAAAGCAAATAGTGTGCTGTAAATTTTCTTTGGCCTGCGACTTGACTCGAAGCGTGACGGCACCGCGATCGGTAAACTTAATCGCATTTCCCAACAGATTGATCAGAACCTGTCTCAGGCGTTTTTCATCTGCATAAACTCCGACTGGAATGTGATCTTCAAACTGATAGGAAAAAGAAATACTCTTCTGCTCGGCTCGAATCCGACAAATCTCTACCACGCCTTGCAAAAAAGTTGGAAAATGGAAATCTTTAGGATAAAGCTCCATCTTCTGAGCTTCAATCTTAGAGAGGTCAAGAATGTCGTTAATTAATGTTAGTAAATGAGAGCCACACTGATGAATAATCTCAATCCCCTGCTGCTCTTTTTGACTCATCGTTTTAGAGCGTTGCAGAATTTGTGTATAGCCCAAGATCCCATTGAGTGGAGTGCGTAACTCATGGCTCATGTTGGCCAAAAATTCACTCTTCGCGGTGTTGGCTCCATCCGCGATTTCCTTGGCTTTTTTGAGTTCGGCAGTGCGTTGATCCACTCGATTTTCTAATTCCTCAAACGACTCTTTGAGTTGAGCGGCCATTTGATGAAACGACTGCGCCAAGACATCTAATTCATCAGCCCCTTGCACTTCAATTTTGGGGGTGTGGGTGGGGGCTAATCCTGTTCCGTCACTCAGCCGAAATGCTCTCTGAGCATCCGCTTCTGCAAGTTTTTGGCACTCCTGAAGAATGGGTTCTAGACGGCGATTGAGACGACGTACAAATAGCGTGACGACCAGCGCCAAAACTGCACCCGCGCTTAAGGCTCCGATTCCTGTGATCGAAAGGGCCGGAACCAAAACCACCGACTGAGGCACCGCCGCAATCATCACCCACTGAGTGCCTCGAATGCGTTGATAAGCCCAGTATTGATTATCCGATAGCACTAGTCCAGTTTCCTGGGTGCCAATTTGCTTCCAGACATTGACGAGTTGGGGAATATCTTTGTAGGTCGCCAGCGCTTTTGCTTTTTGAGGGTTGGGCGGATAGGCGATCAGATTGCCCTTTTCGCTCAAGATGGCGAAGTAGCCGCCGCCCTCAGTCACCGGAACCTTAACCCGATCGCTCAAAGCCGTGACGTTAATATCAAGTCCGGTGATGCCAATGATGCGATCTTGGTCATCAAAAATGGGCCCGGTATAGGTGGTGAGTGTCAGTCCGTACCATTGATATGGTTCCAGCCAAATGTTTTTTCTAGCGGCGATGACATCGGTGTAGTAGGCTTTTTTGGGGTAGTCATCGTCTTGAAACAGGTCTGAAAATCGAATATCAGCGTGGGGTGGCGGCAGCAGTTTGCCAATTTGTTCGGGATTTTTTTGATCGACGTAGAAGTAGGGCCAATACCACTGGCGATCGGGCATCACTTGAAAAGCAGTTTGACCAAAGCCAAGCGCCATCGTCAGAGAAGACCGTTGTTGAAACAAATCAAAAATCAATTGATCGTAAAATTTTGAGTCTCGAAGGCCCTGTCGATGGCTGGTTTTGACGACAGCAGATAGGTTGGTCATGGACTGCTCAACGCTGGCAAGCTCACCTTCGATCGATTTGACCTGCGTGCTCAAGTTGCCCCGAATCTCATCTTTGGCGCGGCTTTCTAACGCTTGATAAAAGAAATAGGACATTCCACCCAAACCGACGAGGGCACTGCCTAACACATAGAGAAATAGCCTCGAACCAATTGACTGATAGATAGAATTTTTCATCGTTCTCACAGGCACACCGTTGATAGAAGCGCTGAATGTAGGAGGTGGAATTTGGAGTTGACCTTTGAGCAAATTCCGTTCGTAACTACGTGGAGCAATCCTCCTTTCTCAACCGTTGCTTTGACTCTTTTTGAAGTCGGCTCGTTGAAGTTTCTTTAAAAGATGGCGGTTGAAATCAGCACGTTCTACAAGTTCTTTCAGAATGCCCAAGCGTATTAGAGAATTTACAAAACTCTCGTCAACTCTTGTGTGAATTTACGGGCTTGATGGCATTAACTTTATTGAAGTTATTTTTAGCACTCAGTATCTACTGACGATCGACTCCTTAAAAACACGTCAGTTCGTTAGAATTTTTCGCTTCGTTATTTTGCACTTCCGCCCCCCAACCCCCCAATTTTGGGGGACTTTAAGACAAGAATTCCAGTTCAAAGTCCCTCACCTGCTTGACTGACAAAACTAGGAAGCCGGAATGCAAGAGAGGACAGTAAATT
>NZ_JBJPHS010000079.1:0-29905 GCF_052939495.1 Phormidesmis sp. 146-12
GACCTCAAACCCAGGAGTAGTCTCGCTTGTAAATTCTCGGAAAGGTCTAATTGTTTCCAGTAAGCCCAGTAAGCTTTGTACAATTTGCATACAGCTATCGATTTAGTGCGTCTTTTTTCTGATCAGCACCCTAAGGGATCGATAGCTTTCTTGTCCATCCCCTCAACTAAAAACCGTCCGAACCATTGCACCAAGGGAGCTTTTGGCTAAGTAAGTACTACGGATTGAGGAATGTAGCTATTTGCCTCATAGCCCAAAAATTCAAGGCAGCACCGAGGCGATTTTGAGGTGTATTTACTTTGCCTCTAGTGAAATTTCCTGCAAGATTTGAGTAACCTCGTCTTCTGAATAGTTATGCCTTGCCAAAACCTTTGCAGTCGAAGCTAGCACTTGATTGGTAAACAATTGACTCAGATCCTGACGCAAACATTTGCCAACATAGAGCTTGATTAAGGCTTCTAATGACATATCTCGCTGTGCTGCTACCTTTCTAAGCGATGCCAGCGTATCTTTCGGGATTTGGATAGAAACTGCTTCAGAATCGCGCGGATGCACCCGCAACACCAAATCTTCTTCTGATACTAGGTTTTCATCAAGACTGCTCATATAACCTCCGCTCAATACGAGTGGCAACACGGGCTGAGATCATTCTAATTCTTTTCCCCCGCTCAAGATGAATCACAAGCAGGAGCCGTTCAGCCAGAGAATATCCTAAAGCAAATTCTCGTTCCTCAGACTTTGCTGATGCATCACCAACGACGTGAAAGGGATCGAGGAAAACCTCTGCCGCCTCCTCAAAGGTTACTCCATGCTTCTCAAAATTGCGTTGGGCTTTGGTTTCATTCCACTCAAACTCAAACCCCTCCAGGCGATACGTAATGTTCATGCCTCAATTCTCTCTGTTCCCACCAACCAGCCGTTGCTTCCACTCGCTCTCCCATAACAATACAGCGAATCAAACGGCGATCGCTGTTCCAGAATCCACTCCACGAGGCGATCGCGGCTTACCCCTCTCCTTCCAAAATGCTGCTGATGTCTTGTGTGGCGTACAGAATTCTCACAACTTCGATCGCATCATCCCGTTCAAAGTAAAAAACCAGGTATTTCCTGAAATCCTTCACTGCCCATTTCCGTAATCCTTGTAAGCGAGGATCTTCGACGGAGTAAAGACTGCCTATTCCTGGCATTCTGGCAAGTTGGGCGATCGTAGATCTTGCCGAGTCAAAGAATTTCAAGGCTGCTTCAAAGTTATTCTCAGCAATGTAGGCAAAGTGATCGTCTAAATCCTGGCTTGCCTTCGGTCTGATGATATTTCGCTTGGTCATGCATCCGACTGTTGAAAACGTTCAACTAATTGAGTACGCTTTTGTTCCCACCAATCATCCGTCGTCTCCACTGGCTCCCCGCTCTCTAGACCCTCAAGCAATAAGGATTCAATTTGCTCTTGCTGGGTGATACGCTTTTGCTCCCGCAAAATTAGATGATAGACGTACTCATTGGTGGAGTTGAAGCCTGCGGCGATTGCTTGCTCCTCTACAAAAGTTTGAACCTGGTCTGGAAGAGAGATGTTCATCATTCACTAACAACCTCAAACCGTGGATTTTCTGCTTTTAGAATAGCTAAAAACACGGCTCGACTCGGCTCAGAAGTGATCAATCAAAAAATGATTCGACTGCTCGCACTGGCAAAAGAAACCAGTCAGCCTTTGGTCGCTCCTTGTTCTAACGACGATCGCCTCGAAATCAACAACATGAATTCGATGGAGTTTTTTCGCTTCGTTATTGAGCGCTTCGCTCCCTAAATCCCCCATTCTGAGGAACCTTGAATCAGCACAATTTCTTTGAACTCTGGAATTTCTTTGGTCAAAGTCCCCCAATTTTGGGGGATTTAGGGGGCTGAAGGCGATTCTAACGAAGCGAGTCCCTCTTATCAAATTCACGTTAAAGCAAATTCAAAGTTGAGTGGGGCAAGGAGCGAGACAAACTTCTTGCCTGTTCGTTTTTTAAACCACTTGAGCGGACGGCCAACGCGATCGCGAATTGCTCACCGCTAACAGCAAACAGCCAACAGCTAAAAGCTACAATGGAGTGTCTAGAGGCAGCTTTACAAAGATTTACTACGAGAACATGCAACCTACTGATCCGAGCAAATTTACAGACAAAGCATGGGAGGCGATCGTCCAGGCACAGGATGTAGTTCGTCGTTATCAACACCAAAATCTAGAAGTCGAACATCTAATCACCAGCTTGCTCGAACAAAAAGACGGTCTGGCTAACAAAATTTTGACCAAAGCAGGCATAGAAGTGCAGCGGTTTGGTCAGCAGATCGAAGACTTCACCAAACGTCAGCCCAGAGTCGGCAGTAGTGAACAGCTTTTTTTGGGACGCTATCTTGATACGATGCTCGATCGCTCCGAAGCTGCCCGCAATACCTGGCAAGACGAATTCATCTCAGTCGAACATTTCCTGATCGGATTTGCCAACGATCCCCGATTGGGAGTGCGGCTATTTCGAGGCTTTAACCTGGACACAGCCAGACTCGAAGCGGCGATCAAGGACGTTAGAGGCAGTCAGAAAGTCACCGATCAAAGTCCCGAATCTCGCTATGCGGCCCTGGAGAAATTTGGGCAAGACCTGACCGAGAAAGCTAAAGCAGGCAAGATCGATCCTGTGATTGGTCGCGATGAAGAAATTCGCCGGGTGATTCAAGTGCTCTCTCGGCGCACCAAAAATAATCCTGTGTTGATTGGTGAACCGGGCGTAGGGAAGACGGCGATCGCCGAAGGATTAGCCCAACGCATCATTCACGGAGACGTGCCCGAATCGCTCAAAAATCGCATTCTCATCTCGCTGGACATGGGATCGCTGATTGCAGGCGCAAAATATCGCGGCGAATTTGAAGATCGGCTGCGATCGGTGCTCAAAGAAGTGATCAACTCTGACGGGCAAATCGTCTTATTTATTGACGAACTGCATACCGTTGTCGGAGCAGGAGCCACCCAGGGCAACATGGACGCAGGCAACCTGCTCAAACCCATGCTGGCACGGGGCGAACTGCGCTGTATCGGAGCCACCACACTGGACGAATATCGCAAACACATCGAAAAAGATGCCGCCTTAGAGCGTCGATTTCAGCAGGTGTTAGTCGAAGAACCCACCGTCGAAAACACGATCTCGATTCTGCGCGGACTCAAGGGCCGCTACGAAGTTCACCATAAAGTGACGATTACTGATTCGGCTCTGGTCGCCGCCGCTACGCTGTCTTATCGCTACATTGCCGATCGTTTCCTCCCCGACAAAGCGATCGATCTGGTAGACGAAGCGGCCGCCAAACTCAAGATGGAAATCACCTCCAAACCTGCGCCATTAGAAGCGATCGAGCGTCGCCTCCAGCAGTTAGAAATGGAGAAAATTTCCCTCGAAACTGAAAGCAAGCGCACCAACATTGCCGCCAACTTTAGCGCCTCGGCCCGCGATCGCTTAGAGCGAGTCAACCAGGAAATCAAAGAGTTATCCGATAAGCAGAGTACTCTCAACTCCAACTGGCAAAAAGAAAAAGATTTGCTGGATGCGGTCAACGCGCTGAAAGCCGAAGAAGAAGACCTGGGTCGTCAAATCGACAAAGCGCAGCGAGAAACCAACCTCGAAAAAGCAGCCGAGTTGCAATATGGACGCTTGCCCAAACTATTGAGCGAACTCGAAGAAAAAGAGGCTCACCTGGCCGCCATGCAGTCTGGAGGCGGGGCACTCTTGCGCGAACAAGTCACCGAAGCAGACATCGCCGAGATTGTCGCCAAATGGACAGGCATTCCCGTCAATCGCCTCATGGAGTCAGAGCGCCAAAAACTACTGACCCTAGAAAGCCACCTGCACCAGCGAGTCATTGGACAACAAGACGCAGTAGAAGCGGTTTCGGCAGCCATTCGTCGGGCCCGATCGGGCATGAAAGATCCCGGCCGTCCGATCGGTTCCTTTTTGTTTATGGGGCCGACTGGCGTAGGCAAAACTGAACTGGCGAAAGCTCTGGCGCAGTTTCTCTTTGACGCGGACGATGCAATGGTGCGCCTGGACATGTCGGAATATATGGACAAAAGCTCGGTCATGCGCGTGATTGGGGCGCCTCCAGGCTATATTGGCTACGAAGAAGGCGGCCAGCTTGCCGAAGCGATTCGTCGCAAACCCTACTCGGTGGTGCTGTTGGATGAAGTCGAAAAAGCTCACCCTGACGTATTCAACATTTTGCTGCAAGTGTTGGATGACGGACGAATCACCGACTCTCAAGGGAGAACGATCGACTTCAGCAATACCGTCGTCGTCATGACCAGCAACATTGGCAGCGAACACATTCTGGATATTTCTGGCGACGATTCCAAATATGAGGAGATGCAAACGCGGGTGATGAATGCGCTGCAAAAGCACTTTCGTCCAGAGTTTCTCAACCGCATTGACGATACGATTCTCTTCCATCCGCTGAGTCGGACTGAGTTGGGTCAGATCGTTGTTCTCCAACTGCGGCGCATTCAAGGCATGTTGTCTGACCAAAAAATTGCGCTGGAAATCACGGAACCTGCCCGAAACTATATTGCGGATGCGGGCTACGACCCGACCTATGGAGCGCGTCCCCTCAAACGGGCCATTCAGCGTCAGATCCAAAACCCGATCGCCACCAAGCTGCTAGAAAACGCCTTTGTCGAAGGAGATACGATCGTGATTGACTTTGCAGACGATGCCCTGACCTTCACTAAAAAATCGTCTGCTTGATGCGGATTCAGTATCGGTCTTGGGGCCCGTCGATCAAGGTTTAAATAAATTTCTCATGAAGGGCATTTTTTCAGACGAGAGAAGCTTTAACGATTCGTTTGCGACAAAATCTTCTCCTTTTGGGGGATGCTCTTGAGAATAATCTAAATATTTGTTAAGTTTCTTAAAGAGTCCATTTGCGACCCTTTGCGGGTAGCTCAAAGAGATCGTTCACCTTATTCTTGTTTGGGCATCCATCATGTCTCAGTCATCTCGTTTGAAAATTCGCCCCTCGCCCGACGTTGAACAGGTGCTGACATCGCTCACATCGGAGACTGCGGATCTAAAAAGCCAACTGCAAGGTCAAGACAAGTTAGTCAAGGCTTTAGAGCGGCGAGTTGCCCGATCGCTCGACTCGATTCAATCCCATTTGGGACAACTCGACCAGTCTTTTCACAATGACCCCGACTGGCAAAAAACTTTATCGTCAATGGCGGGTGATTTGCACCAATTAGGCGATCTGCTGTCCGATGCGACTTTGCTGCAAAAAATAGAAGCCGGAAAAGTGACAGTGCAGCTAGAAGCGATCGACCTGCCTTTACTATTAGATTCTTTAACTCGACATTTATTGGTCGGGCGATCGGGCGTGGCACCTCGTCTGATTTGCAAAATTCCAACTCAATTACCGTTAGTTCTCGCTGATCCTGAACATACAGAAGCGATACTGATGGATCTTTTGGGACGAGCGCTCAAGTATTCTCAACCTGATTCGACGATCAGTTTAGAAGTCAGTTGCTCTGAGTTGTGGGCTGCGATCGAGATTGTCGCCGAGCGATTTGCTCCGGTTGGTCAGCAAGATTTTGCCCCAGAAATTGCCCTTTGCTGCAAGCGAGTCGAGATGCAAAACGGACAAGTTAGCTGTCGAGTGCGATCGGCTAGCTCCACCTCCATTGCTATCAGCCTACCCGTCTCCAACTCAGGGCAGCACTGACCACAAAAGAACTTTGGATTTTTGAGTCTAAAGTCCAAGGTCTTTACAGCCTTCGTAGCGCTAATTTAGCTCGATAAGACAGAAGCCTCACGTCCATAATCTCTGATTTGGCGTGAGATGAATGGCGCGTAAATTGCGGTGCGATATCTGAACAATGTCCAACGAGAGAAGATATCAGCACGGCAATTTACAAACTCCTATGCAAGAGGTTAGACTGTCTGGGTTGGTAAAGCCGCCATCCCGAATGCCTGCAACCACTAGAACCAGCATAGTCGGGGAATGTCCTAACCCAAGAGTACGAGACTCAACAAACTGGGCGGAGTGACGCGAGTCGGGAAGCTGAAAAGCCTACCGCATCAAAACAAACAATTAATACTCTGCGGTGGGTCATCACGTGGAGTCTAAATAACGCTCGTGGAGGCGATAGGGGTTGCCCAGCCGTTGAACCGAGTAGCCGAAAGTTTGGAAGCCCACACCACAATCTTTGATTTGGCGTGTGGTAGGCAGGCTAGTAGGATATGTCACAGCATTGGTATTCTTGAGTCGTTTCCCTACTTTGCAATGCCTGAAATACACTTCACTTTTGGTAGAGCCAAGAGAGGAAGTCATCGATCGCACGATTGGCGGAGAATTCACCGAGACATTACATCGATCGTCACACGGTTCTTAAAGTCTTTATGTAAATCGAGCCATGTTTGAGTAGACATTTGACTCAATTTATATGCTCAAAATATTCCTGGGAGTTTCCGCGATCGCAGCCGTTGCCCTACTCCCCTTTCAAGCCTCTGCCAAACAGCCTGATTATGACTGCTACATGCAGACAAACTCCAAACAAATTATTGATTTGACACGATCGGTGTGTGGGTTTAATGCCGAAAAAGCTTCAAAAGCGGTCAAACAAGACGCTGCTTATCTCGCTGACATTAGAAAAATGATGAAAGGTCAAGCCGATCCTACGCTGATTGCAATGGTAGAAACCAATCCATCCTTATTTCTTGAGGCTGCAACTACCTACTGTGAAGCGCGACAGTCTGGTATCTCAGAAGGACAGTTTATGGAACGTCAATACATGCAGGCGTATGAGTCTCTGGAAGCCTATTCTCCCGCTGGTGCAAATCGACAAGAATATGAGCAGAGCCAGCAACAATTTCAACTCAAACTGGTTTCTCTCTCGATCGCAACCTCATTAGCCCCTAAGCACTACTGTCCTCAAGTCGCCTCTCGCTCCATCCGTTAGTTTGTTGATCACAAAATCAGGGACACGACCGTTCACCAACTTGTTAAAGTCAGACCTAACGAAACGTCAGTTCGATGAACGCTTCGCTTCGCTTTTAGATCCAGGAACGCCCCCTAAATCCCCCACGAGTGAGGGACTTTGAACCAGAATTCCTCTCTTAAAGTCCCCCAAAACTGGAGAGTTGGGGGGCAGAAGCGGTGAACAACGAAGCGAAAAAACTCTCATCGAATTCACGTTAACGAAGTACCCGAAAAACAGCTAATTCATCCCGAATACTTTTCCCGTCGGGGATTAAATTGATTTACACTGAATACCGTTTCAAGAATTGTCTGTCAGACAAGCTGCAAAGCGGGACTTCGGCACTATGGCTCCTTCTGTACCAATCAAGGCATCGCGCCGTAAGAATCTGTGGTTTGAACGACTGATGGCGATCATAGCCACGACTAATCTAGCTCTAGTTGCGTTTGATCTCTCCTATGTTCCGTGGCGCGATTTTTGGTTTCGGCGGGTTCCGGTGGTGACTCAGTGGTACGACCCAATTAAAGGAATTGAGCCTCACCGAGATACCGTTGCCTATCTTGAAAATGTCGATGCATTAGAGCAAGCGTTATCACAAGGAGGATTGCAGAGCGATCAAGGTCAACAACGTCTGAGAGAATTGCGCGATCGCAGTAACGACATCATTCAAAATAACCCTTTTCAAGCGGCCAACAAAAGCGGCACGTTTGAGAAAATCAAAAATCGAATGCGAGAGCAGGTTTTTAACCAACGTCGGGGTGAATCTTCTCGCAAAGCCTTTGAGACGTTTTGGAGCGTCGATTTTTTGACTCAAAGAGGCGTTGCTAACGAACTGCAATTCTTTGATCGCGAGATTCGTCCCTTGATGGCGGTCAACTACTACCGAACGATCGGCGAAAATGGCGACTACACCGAGCGGTTTTGGATCATTGATGCGCCGTTTGTCATTCTGTTTGGGCTGGAGTTTTTGGCGCGATCGTTCTATCTCAGCCGCAAGTATCGAAGTCTGAGTTGGCTAGATGCGATGCTCTGGCGCTGGTATGACGTGTTTTTGCTGATTCCGTTTTGGCGCTGGCTGCGGGTGATTCCGGTGGCAATGCGTCTCGAACAGGCAGGTCTGGTCAGTTGGGAGCGAATTCGCACACAGGCAAGTCAGGGTTTTATCGCCAACATTTCGGAAGAACTGGCCGAAGTTGTGGTCGTACAGGTGATCGATCGCATTCAGGTGTCGATCGCGCGCGGGGAATTTGCTCGATGGGTAGCTCAAACCGCGTCTCGTCCCTATGTTGACCTCAATCAGCGCGACGAAATTCAAGAACTCACCAGCCACATTCTCAAACTGACTGTTTACAACGTGTTGCCCAAAGTCAAACCCGAACTAGAAGCGCTCCTGCGTCACAATGTAGAAGCCATTCTCAGTCAATCACCTGCCTATCAAGCCCTAAAAATGGTGCCTCTAGTGGGAGAGGTGCCCAAGCAGATCAACGATCGCCTGGTTACAGAAGTCACCGAAGGAGCCTATGGCGCGATCGTTACAGCGCTAGAAGATAAAGCAGGTGCCGACTTGTTGAATCGGTTAGTTAAAAAGTTTGGTGAAACCCTCGTCTCAGAAGTGAGAGATCAGCGATCGCTTCAAGAACTCCAGTCTTTGGCGACAGATTTGCTTGAAGAAATCAAAGTCAACTATGTCAAGCGAGTTTCGGCAGAAGATATCGAAGGATTTTTGGAAGAGGCTCGCCAGATTCGCAAGATTCAACGATAGCCATTTCAGGTAGGCTGTCCCCTATGACCATCGCTAAATCCCCCACGAGCGAGGGACTTTTGTTCGCTACGTCTATTGCTTCACGGTTTGAAGAACCGATCGGTCTCTCTGCCTGGTTAAACCATTCCTCTTTCAGCAACGCCCATTTCCTGACGAGCCTCTTAGCTACAGTCTTTTAGCTGCTGTGCGGGTCAATCAACTTCCTTCGTCCACAAATTCGTGATCGCCCGGAACCTTGTGCTGAAATAATGAGGCTGGGTAGATTGGTCAAACTTTGAAACACTGCCGATCTGACTCCACGAACTGATCCGTTTTGTCTGGACTGACCCATGAAGCTTCGTTCATTTTTCTATCTGCTGGGAACGATCGCCGCTGGCTTGCTGTTGACGGGCACGATCGGCGTTGTCTGGCTATTTGCTCAAAGTCCGCTAGGGTTGCTCAAAGGCGGCCCAGAAACTACGCCGTCGGCTGTAATCTTTGTGCCCAAGCAGGCTCCTGTGATGGCCTCGTTGATGGTCAACCCTGATCGCTTAGAATCCCTTCGGCTCTTAACCGCAAAACCGCAAGACCGCAAGCAGGCGAGATCGGAGTGGAACCAGTTTCAGCAAAGCATTCTTGGTACGTCTGGCTTGGACTACTCGCAAGACATCAAACCCTGGCTAGGCAACGAGATCACGCTGGCTGTGACGACATTAGACAGCGATCGCGACCCCGACAACGGACAACAACCCGGATACTTACTCGCCGTCACCACCAAAGATGCCGAACGATCGCGCGAATTTCTGCAAATCCTCTGGCAAAAACGAGCGATCGCTGGCACAGAGCTAGTCTTTGAGCAATACAAAGGCACCAAGCTAATTTACAGTCGCGATTCAGAAGCAGCCCAACAAACCCTCCCAAAAATCTCCGGCAGTCAAAAAAATTCTCCTCACGCCTCACGCCTCACGCCTCACCCCTCTTTTGCCAGCGCCGTCGTCGGAAACCGCTTTGTCTTATTTGCCAATCGTCCTAAAGTGCTGCGGGATGCGATCAATAACGTTCAGGCGATCGAGCTAGGGTTGGGCAGTTCGGCAGACTATCAGAAAGCGATCGCTCATCTCAAACAAGGCAGAATCGGCATCGCTTTTTTAAATTTTCCTCAGTTGTCTAGCTGGGCTGGCAAACCAGTCGCCGAGGATGCTGTCGGATATGAAAGTCTAGCGATCGCGCTGGGAGTCGATCGTCAAGGCTTGATCGCAGAAACCGCGTTGCAAACCGATGGACAGGGCGCTCATTCTGCGGCACTTTCTCAACCTGTGGGCGCACTCCAATACATTCCAGACAGTCCGCTCTCTGCGTCCGGCACCGATCTAGCGCAACTGTGGAACGACCTGTCGCGGGGCGTTTCTAGCTATCCCGATCTGGCGAAATGGATCAACCAGCCGATCGACGCGCTTCAACAACAGTGGAAACTGAACTTGCCAGAAGATATTTTTAGCTGGGTTAAGGGCGAATATGCGCTGGGATTGGTGCCCGGAGGAGAGAGGAGAGAGGAGAGAGGAGTGAAAAGTGAGGAAGAGAAAGGGCTGAATTGGGTGTTTGTGGCGGATAAGTCTACTGAGAAGGCAGAAGGAGCGATCGCTCATCTAGACGATATTGCCAAGCAGCAGGGGGTGAGTGTTGGGTCGCTGCCACTGGGCGATCAGACCGTTAACGTTTGGACTCGGCTTTCTACATCAGATTTGACCAAACCAGGACAGAAGGCCGTCGAAGCTAAAGTGACTGGAGTCCATGCCGCTGTCGGTAACTACGAGATTTTTGCCCCATCGGTCGAAGTGCTGAGTGACCTGCTCAAAGCTCCAAAAAATCCCATTACTCAAACCAAAAAATTTGGGGACGCGATCGCCCCCTTCTCAAAACCTAACAATGGCTATTTGTTTATCGATTGGGAGCAAGCGCAGCCAATTTTAGAAAATCGCTTCCCCTTGTTCAAAGTGGTAGAACTGGCAGGACAACCATTTTTAGAACATCTACGATCGCTCACCGTCAGCAGCTATGGCAGCGAATCAGGAATCCAAAGAGGCAGCATTTTTGTGAAGTTGGAGGGCTAGGGAACGACATTAGACCAGAGACACCACGCTGAATATGCTTCTTTGTTCATAGTCCAAGTCTATAGTCCAGAGTCTTTCTTACTCTCCCCCAACGTTAATGCCGCTTCCAAATACTTCTGCATTCTGAATGTTTGCACCCGTGAGAACTGCCCCAGAGGTGTTGGCGTTGTAGAGTCTTGCGTTAGCTAGATTTGCGTCCGTCATGATGGCGTAATCCAGGCTGGCATTGGTCATAAATGCATTCGTCAGATTCGCGTTCTTAAGGTTTGCACCTGTCAAATCTGCCCCCTCTAGATTGGCACCGCTCAAATTTGCACCCTGTAGGTTTGCGTTCCGCAGATCTGCACCCAAAAGATGTACACCGCTCAGGTTGACTCCTGCCAAATTGCACCCGGAACATTCACCCGTTTCGAGCAGTCTTCTCACTTGGTCAGGGTTTTCGGCTCTCGCAGGAAGTGCCACACAGATGGCTGTCAGCAAAGCAAAAATCCCGATCGTGTTGACTTTCATTTTCTTCATCCTCCAGAGTGTTCGGAGCGATTCAATCTTGCGTGTCTATCAAGGGTGGACTTGAATCTCTCAGTAGATCCAAGAGCTTTTACGTGAATTCCGCAAATTGGTCTCAAACCGATTCAGATAGTCATATTTAACTCAAAAATTTAGCGACAACCGTCGTCCGTAGAGAAGAACTCTGGTCAGTCAATGGGCTGATTTGGAAACCGATCTCTTCGAGTTACCCACAAGAGGTCACTTTCAGTCGTAGCGGGGGCGATCAGTTCTTTCACTCCTCTCACAATTCTATTTTCGCAGTTTTGAGTGAAAGCAGATTAATGCGAATTAGAAGTTTACTAAGGGGGGAGCAATCGTCATTTCTACAAGCCGTTTCTAAACCTGCTAGAAAAACGCTCTACAGTCTTTTAATGTTAGTTAACATAAGTTAAACTGATTTAACATATTGAAGTTAGGAACCGACGATGACTGGATTTCTTCGTGGACTGTTTGGTGGCAAAGATAAATCTGACTCAGAACCAAAAGCAGACACCCCTAAACCCGCAAAACAAAAACCAATTCCCGCTCCCAAAAACTCCAGTGCTTTCTTTCTAGACGCAAACGAGGCACAAACCTACGGCGATTTAGACTACATGCGGGCTTCCAAAAAGGTCAAACGTACTTTTCCTAAAACCGTCGATCAGCCCGATGAAATGGAGCTTGTCCAGGAAGTCTCCGCCACCAAGCGCATCGTCGAAAACGGCAAACAAGTCACCGTACCCAACTCAGTCGTGATGCCCCAAAACGCTCAACAGCCTGTAATCGAAGTCAAAAAGGATGAAAGCGTCGATCGTCGCAAAGCTGACTCAAGCATGGATATGTTCCGCAATATGGCGCGAGATATTCGTAAGTAGAAGGGATGAGGGATGAGGGATGAGGGATGAGTCAGGGTTTTGTGTAAAAAGTGAAGTTGTAGAGAATAAAAGAACTTTGCGTCGATCGATCTGACACTACTTTTTTCATCTCTCCTCCCTCCTCCCTCCTTCCCTCCCTTTCCTGGTAGATTGAGCGAAGGTAGACTGCCAGGTGAGTTGATGAGTACACGACCTAAGATTATTGTTCTGGATGATGACCCGACGGGTTCCCAGACGGTTCATAGTTGTCTGTTGCTGATGCGGTGGGATGTTGAGACGCTGCGGATTGGGCTGGCTGACGAGGCTCCGATTTTCTTTGTGTTGACTAACACTAGGGCGCTGACTCCAGATAGAGCAGCCTCCGTCACGAGAGAAGTTTGTCAAAATCTTAAGCAGGCGATCGCCCTCGAAAAGATTCAAGATTTTTTAGTCGTCAGTCGGTCTGATTCCACGCTGCGGGGACATTACCCGATCGAGACGGATGCGATCGCACAGGAGCTTGGCCCGTTTGATGCTCACTTTCTAGTTCCTGCCTTTCTTGAAGGGGGACGCACCACGCGAGACAGCATTCACTATCTGAAGGTCAACGGGGTCGATACGCCAGTTCACCAAACTGAGTTTGCTAAGGATTCCGTGTTTGGCTATCAGCATAGCTATTTGCCCGATTATGTCGAAGAAAAGACCAAGGGACAGATTCAAGCCGCGCAGGTAGAACGGTTTTTGCTGGCGGAGATTCGGTCTGGGGTGAGCGACCGCTTGCGGGTATCTCAAAGCGATCGTTTGCTGAATTTGCACCACAATCAGTGCTGTGTCGTCGATGCCGAAACTCAGGACGATTTAAATCGATTTGCAACGGATGTGTTGACGGCCGCTTCAACCGGAAAGCGGTTTTTGTTTCGCAGTGCAGCGAGTGTGTTGACTGCCCTAGCGCAATTACCCAAACAGCCGATCGCCCCTGACGAAATGGCTCGATACGTGCGGGCAGGCAAGCCGGGAGCGGTGATTGTTGGTTCTCACGTCAAAAAAACCACCGAGCAACTTCAAACTCTTCTACACACGCCGGGAACGGTGGGCATTGAGATTGAGGTATCTCAGCTATTAGACGCTGGCGATGCGCGTACTACGCTACTTAGCGACACGCTTGAAAAAGTTAACGACGCTCACAACGCAGATAAAACGCCCGTTATCTTCACTAGCCGCCAGGAACTCACTTTCGATAGTGTGCAAACTAGACTGGATTTTGGCGAAGCGGTTTCTGAATTATTGATGGATGTGTTGCGATCGCTCCCCTCTGATATTGGTTTTTTGATCAGCAAAGGGGGCATTACGTCCAATGACACGCTGAGTAAGGGTTTGGCGTTGAGAACTGCAAATCTGCTGGGTCAAGTATTGGCGGGAGTTTCAATGGTACGAACGCCTGCCGACCATCCCGATTTCCCTAATCTTCCCGTTGTGCTGTTTCCGGGCAATGTTGGAGACGCGATCGCTTTGGCAACAGTTTATCAACGCTTGAGTAAGCATGTTTGAGCGGGTTTGAGTTCTCTCGCCCCTAGATCCCCCAATTCTGGGGGACTTTGACTAAGTTTGACTGATCAATTTGGTTGCAGCTTATTTTCAACTTGGTATTAGTGATTCGTTCTTAGCCATTAATTGACGAGACTAACCACCGAATTTTCACAACTCAAATGGGATAGCTATCGGGTTGGCTGCGTCAAAAAAAAGTTGGATACGATCGCGCTCCTTCCAAGTTGCTCTCAGGGCTGAAGAGACTCCCAGCGTATGCAGACGGTGATACCACCCATAAGCAATGAAGTCGTCTAAGCGATCGGTCACAGGTAAAAAGTTCATGCCATACATGCCCACCCGATCGCTACCCGGAACGATTGATTCGTTCTCAAACATGGGCAGATAGGGGCCCGTTACGGCATCGGAGACATACCAATACAACGTTGAGTTGGTGATGTAGCGAGAATTAACTTGACTTAGCCAACTTGGATTGAGATAGACCCGAAAGCAAGAAAAGAACAGATGATAGCGTCCATTTTTGAACAATACTTGTGGGCGCTCCATGTGGTAAAAGGGCCAATGGTCAGCGGTTTCTAAAGTTGGGGCAGAGACAGGCGGCAAGAGTTGATAAGGGCCGGTGATCGTATCACTGACGGCTAACCCCACACAGCCCTGAAAGTTGCCGGGAGTTTTGGCACTGGCACAAATAAACAAGTAATAGCGATCGTCCTGCGGATCTTTGAACACATAAGGATCGCGCCAGTGAACGTGTTGGGTTAAATTGCAGCGACCATACCAGGGATCTTGCTCAGTGGGAATCAATGGAAAATGGTCAAGTTGACGCTGCCAATGAAGTCCGTCGGTGGAGGTGGCTAACGCGATCGCTTCATTTCGCAAGTCGGGCATTTCTTTGCCGCCTGCTGAATAAAACAGATAGAGAACGCCGTCTTCTTGGTAGGTGCAGCCCGCGCAGATGCGACCAGATTCCCAGGAGTGATTGGGGTTGGGTTTGAGGAGCGTCCCTAGATCGTGCCAGTTCTCTAAGTCCTCAGAGACCGCCCCACAGAGGTTGCTGACTGTCCACCAGGGCGTTTGGCCTTCGAGTCCGCGCAGGTAGTAGAGACGATAGAGATTGCCCGTTTTGAGAATCCACGGGTCCCAGATCATGGGTTGTTTGGGACGGAGCGATCGTAAGAGTCCGGTCATCGCCTCGCCTAATTGAATCTGACTGCGCTCGATCAAACTAGCTTTGACCAATTCAGAAACGCCCGTGGGCAATGATTCAAGCTGGCTAAGAATTCGACGTTGGAAGGGTGACAGTTGCATGTCAATGTTTAGACAAAAGATTAGACAAAAGATTAGACAAAAGAGAGTAAGAGTGGTTGAGGAAAGCGATCGTAATTTAGCAAGAATTAGATCTTGGCTAATTTGATGAGGTGTGTTTGAGGTAGGTTATTCCCCCCGTTGTTCAAATCTTCTGCCCCAAGCTGCCAATTCTTTACCGTGTACACACGAATGGATTGGTCAGTCATTGCCGAGATCTTTCGCCCCCTAAATCCCCCATTCTGGGGGACTTTGAAATAAAAAGATTTTCACAGTTCAAGCAATTTCTCAAGAGTTCAAAGTCCCTCACTGGTGGGGGATTTAGGGGGCTGAAGCCGACTGAAACGAAGCAATTTACGACTTGTGTCTACACGGTAGGCCAATTCTGGAGGACTTCATATCAAAGTTCAATGTACTAATGTTCAGCGTCTATTGAAGTGTCTATTGAACTAATGTCTAATGTCTTCTCAAGCGAGTCCAAATTCCATTGCTGACAAGTTTGTTTCAGTGTCTACTGTTTTCTCTAACTTAAAGCCGCATTCTTCAAACAGCGTTTTGAATTGTTGTCGTGTTCGCCAAGCGCCACCGGGGACGGAAACCATGATTTGCACTGCAAAAAGTCCGGGCATGATGCCGTCTGGAGCAGTTTTGGGGTCGTCGAGATCAGGAACAAACGCTTGCAAAAGAATGATCTTGCCGTGGGGAGGAAGTGCAGCCCGACAGTTTTTGAGAATCACACGAGCGTCGTCATCGTTCCAGGCAGAGATGAAGTACTTCATGACGATCGCATCCGCCCCCGTCGGGACTGCCTCAAACACATCACCAGAAACAATGTCGATCGTACCTTCAGCAACTCCCAATTTCTGCAAATAAGCAGGAGCCGTCGCCGTCACATAAGGGACATCAAACAACATCCCTTTGCAGCCAAAACGCTTGACGATATTGCCAATCAAACCGCCCTGACCGCCGCCCACATCCATAATTGTCGAGAAGCGATCGAAGTCATAAACCTCTAACAGTGCATCAACGGCATGGTCGGTCAAAAAGCTCATCGCATTCATAAACACATCGCCGCTCCGGGGGTCGTCTTGGCAGAAGTCATACACTGATTTGTGGTTGGCCCGCTCAAAAGCGACTTCTCCTGTGTGCAGAGCGGCTTCAAGCTGATTCCAGGCATCCCATTGGGCTGGCTCGGTGATATGCATTGCAAAATGTCCGATCGACGGCCCGTGGTTCGTGACTAATAGTGTCGAAGTTTCAGTCGGGGCAAAGATGCGATCGGGGCGTTCTTCTAATAGGTCTAAATGAGCGAGGGCCCGCAGGACAACATAGAGACGATCAACTTTGGTTACGGTTTTGTTAGCCAGCGTTTCGGCTGATTGTGCGCCTTCGTCGTGCAGTAGGTTGAAAATGCCCAGGTGCGTTGCAACATAAAGACATTGACTTTGCCAAAAGGCTTGAATCATGCCAAAGATTTTGCGTTTGGCTTCGGTGTTGGTGGGCGCGATCGACAAGGGGGTTGTTGTCATGAGTGTTGAGTGTTGTTGGACATTGGACATTGGACATTGAACATTGAACTTTGGTCTAACACTGAAGGCTTTAGCTAGTCGCCTCCTAATTCGACGAGTTTGCCAATGTTGAAGTCGATGCGAATCCAGCCAGCAGTCCGACGTAGATTGTCGAGGAGTAGTAAAGGAATTTGCCAGTGGTGAACCATGAGAAAGGGGAGAGGATCATCAGGCTCAAAAATGGCATCTTTGCCTTGTCGGATTGTTTGCCACCAGTGTTGGAGATCTGACAGCGACCCCTTGCGGGTATCTCGGAGAGATCGCACTTCATTGAGTCGCCAAACTTCGTGATAGATCCAGTAGGTCGGCTTGCTAGTTGGCAAGGGTTGCAACGGTTTTGGGAATGGTTTGTCGGTTAAGTAAGCATCCGCTACATCGCGATGGTTGTAGAACATGGTGATTGCAGAATGAGTCCGAGGATTGCACTCGATCGCATACACTTCACCCTCTTCAGATTGAATAAAGTCAAAGGATGCCTGACCGTTGAGATTTTCTGCTTGAACAAACTTACTAACCCATTGGAGAATCTCTGGCTGATCGACCTGCTGATAGTTGACTTGAAAGGCTGAAGATTTACAACAACAATGCAGTCTTAGTTCACCATCTCGCACGGTGCTGTGGGTGCAATATTCCTGACCGCGAATGAATTCCTGCATGATCCAGGGCTTCTCGTCGCTAATCGGTAGACTGCGAACAAATGCCTCAGTTTCCTCGCGAGTGGGGCAAGGGAGCTTGGTCAAATCCAATCGACGCACAGAATCGTAAGGAATGCTTTTGAGAATGTAGGGGCGCGTTTCACTCGAAAAATCAAAGTTAAGCACCTGTTGAGGATGGGTAATTAAGTAGGATTTGGGAACAGACAGCCCGATCGCTCTCGCTGCTTCCGCAAACGCGAACTTGTCATCCAACATTCGAGTCACATCCGGATCAAAGTGAAACACTTCACAGGAACCCGACAGCACTGACTTAGCCAACGAATCGTAGTAGCTCTGCACGGGACTACACACAGGAACATACACATCAATCTGTTCTTGTTGGACGATCGCCAAAAGCGCCTGAATATAGCTATCAGCATCTGGTTGTGGAGCCGGGATTGTATAGAAGCGATCGACAGCATTTGAGAACCGATGCCCTGTTAGCCAATACTTCTGTGTTTCTGCCAAAACAACGCGATGACCAACTTTGTGAAACGATCGGGCAAGTTGCAGCGCTTTGGTCATTTTGCCGCCCGTGATCAAAATCGTCTTAGGATCATCAGCTTGCACAACAGTAGAATCGCCGCGCAGCCAGTGGCCAACCCACGCCCCCAACACCAGACTGAGATTAAAGGGAAGCGCGATCGTAAGCGCCATCAGCGTCAGTAAATTTTGCACGATCGCCCAAATGCGCCACCTAATAGAATTCACCATTGTCGAACTGTAGGAGAGTTTTCTGAACGTAGATTCGATGAAGTCTTTCCGCTGCGATGGTTAGGTTAGAAACGTCCCTTAAACTCTGACAAGTCAGGGACTTTGAACCCCTAAAATTGGCAGCTTGAGGCGCAGAAGCACTAAACACCAAAGCGAAAAAACCTCATCAAATAGACGTTTTGTTAGAGGGATGTTTTCTGGTTGATCTTTCTCAACATCAGGTCACTCGTCGAATTAGCGTCACGCCATCTCGCAATGGCAACAACACCTGCTCAACCCGCAAATCAGCCTGAACCACTTGATTAAAGTGAGCGATCGCTGCTCCATTGGCGGAGGGATTCGATAGATAGGGTTGTCCCTGTAGCAGAGTGTTGTCAACGCAGATCAAGCCATCCGACGTGAGCAAACTAGAGTCGAGCAGCAGTTGGAAGTACTGAACATACTCCTTTTTGTCAGCGTCAATAAACACAAAATCGAACGATTCACCTGCCTTAGCTAACGTTTGTAATGTCTCTAGAGCGGGCGCGATCGCAATCTCAATTTTGTGGCCGTGAGGAGAGCGATCGAACAGTTCCCTTGCCAGACTTGCAACATAGGAATCGACTTCACAAGCCAACAGCGTTCCGACAGGGGGAAGCGCCTCGGCCATTGCTAAAGCAGAATATCCGGTGAACATGCCGATATCGAGAATGCGTCGCGCTCTGGTCATTGCGACAAACATCTTCAACGCTTGCCCCTCGACGTGCCCTGAGAGCATTTCTTGTTCGAGTTGACGTACAGTTTCACCCTCGCTAAATCGTTGGCTCCAGCACTCGTTTTGGGTGCGTGTCGCAATCGCTGCCAGGTCGGCCGATTCTACTGTAGTGCAAGCTTCTACATAGGGATCGAGTCCCGAAGCGAGTTGGTAGGCCGTTTGTAAGTTAGCCAGCAGATCGGACGGGAGATGGCATTGAGTCGCCTGAGTGACGATCGCTTCAAGCTGATCGACCAAAATCCCCATTGGAGTCACCGGACGCACCGGATCGCCTGCAATGCGCGAAATCGTGCCTGTCATGATGCACTCCCCACTAAGTCAGACTGGGTGCTGCCGATGTAAGCGTCTACCCCTGCGCCCTGACGCGGATAGGTCTGACACCGTTGTTTGTGTTGAGCAAGCGCGGCTTCGAGTTCTGGTCGGGTGAAATCATTGACAAAAAAACAGTCTCCGATCGGACGAGGCATGGCGGCTCGTTGCAATCCATCTCGTGTTTGAGTGATCGATTGAGTCGCATACCAGAGCAAATCGCCATCGAGTAAGGGATGATCGATCGCCAATCCCAAACGGCTCATCAGGGTGAGAATGCGATCGCGCTCCAGGTCAGAAATGTATCCTCGCTGGGCAGCGATCGTGGCAGACAGTGCCATGTCAATGTTGACGGCGTGACCATGCAGCAAAGGAACACTGGGCGCAAGTTCTAACGTCGGACTCCAGGTGTGACCGTAGGCAATGACGCGATCGAGCATCAGTTCATGCAGGTTGGGCGTTTCTAATTCCAGCATGGTTTTGATCGATTCGTAGGTGATGCGATGGGCTGCTGCTTTCAGGGCTTCACTGCCACCTAGATAGCCAAAATGGGTACTTAATAACGCTTCGGCATGAGCATCGAGCAAATTGAAGACATCTGCATTGGCGACTACGGCGATTTTGACTAACTCTGCCATTCCGTTTCGCACCTGGTCGATCGGCAGCGTTTTGAGAAACGAGAAGTCGAGTAAGACTTGCTTGGGCGGGTGATAAGCTCCCAGACGGTTTTTGAGTTTGCCGTGATTGACTGCGACTTTGATCGCGACTCCGGCATCGATCAGCCCGATCAGCGTCGTCGGTACGCGAATAAAATTGGTGCTGCGGCGATAAGTGGCACAGGCAAAGCCAGCCACATCCAACACAAGTCCCCCTCCCACCACTAGCACAGGCTCTTTACGCACCAGACCAAAACTTGCAAAAGCATCAATGATCGCCTGCAACGTCTCCATTGTTTTGGCAGGCTCCTCGATCTGGATGGCAAAAATCGTCAAATCGATGCCGTAGTATCGAAAATATTCCTGCATTTGCAGACTGTAGAGCCGATTGACAGTGTGATCGACGACCGCCAGACAGCGCCCAAAACTTTGGTAGCTCTGAGCCAAAACCGCATTCTCAATCTCAAATACGCCCTCGACAAGCTGCAAATCAAATTCGATCTTTTCGTAGCCCTCCACATGAAAAACCGTATCCGTGGCAGTGCATTTCGCTTCAACAATACTCATGAGTTTTGATGGATTCAAACAAAAACTTGGGCAAAAACTGGAGGTGGAGTGCGATCGCAAGTCAGGTCAAACCCGTTTTTTTGCAAATAGCATTGCCACAAAAGATTGCGTAGATGCCAACCACATAAAACGCTGTACATTTCTTGCAATCACTATCCCTGCAATCATTAGTAGATATAAGTCAGAAAGGTTGTTTTTGGATTAGCAGCAGGTTAAATAACCCATTGATCCACACCGCGATCGTCTGAGCGATCGATACTTTTAGCTATCACTCAACGAGTTGCCAAAAACTTCATCACCACAAACACTGTCAGACGAATTGACTTCGCAAAGTGCCAGTAGATCACGAGTCCAAAGATTCCTGGGATTTGACGCATGAAAGACAGCCAGAAACTATTAGTACATTAGTCAGCAGATTTGCGGGGGGGCACATCCAAAAGGAATAGATCTCACACACTACAGAAAAAATTAATCTTTTTTACTCAACAAAGAATGAATTCTGGTCGGTCTCAAATTAGCCTGGCGGTTAAAAACGCAGCTAAAGAACAAAATCTGCGCAAATTTCCAAACCCCTGGATGAATCTAGGCTGTGAAGCTAACAGCACGCTAGCCTCAACGGCCGATCGCTCACGGCCAAAATGCTCTGCCCTCTAAATCCTCCATTCTGAGGAACTGTTCAGAGAGAAAGATTTCCAGAGCTTAAGGATCGTGAATTAACGTCAGTTCGATGAGAGTGACTCACTTCGTTTCAATCAGCTTCAGCCCCCTAAATCCCCCAAAATTGGGGGACTTTGAACGAGAGATCTTGTCCAAAAGTCCCCCAGAATTGGGGGGTTGGGGGGCTGAAGTGCTGAATAACGGAGCGGAAAAACTCCATCGAATTCACGTTGAATTAAACAACCTGTAATTCTCGCGGTTTCGCGTCGTTTAATTCGGCTTCTGCCCCCTCAACAAATTTGGCGGACTTTGAACAGCGAAACTGCCTTAAATTCTAGAATGTCTGCTTTCTCAAAGTCCCCGAGAATGGGGGATTTAGGGGGCGAAGCAACCAGGCAATCATCGATTCTATTCCATTCTCATTCCTAAGCAATTTCTCAAGGGTTCAAAGTCCCTCAATTTTAGAGGATTTAGAGGGCAGAAGCCGATCGGAGTGAAATCAACTGTCTGACCAATGTCACCAACTCGATCGGGTCAACAGGCTTCGCCAAATGTTTCTGAAATCCTGCTTTTAGGATCTGACGCTCATTAGCTTCTCCCGCATAGGCAGACAGCGCGATCGCTAAAATTTGACGACTTGTTGGAAGATCGGAGCGAATCTGCTCGATCAGCCCATAGCCGTCCATGTCGGGCATTCCAATGTCGCTGATGATCACATTAAAGGTGTCCTGCTTGAGAGACTTAAGCGCTGCCCTGCCGGATGAAACGCTGGTGACGATCGCGCCTTCTTGCTCCAACACAAACTGGACTAGCTCACGCGCATCGGCTTCATCATCTACGACCAAAACGCGCAGACCTTGTAGTGACGTAAAGATTGCTCGATTGCAGACAGTCTGAATGGAAGACGCACCAGGAATGAGCGGTAGCCAAACGGTGAAGGTCGCCCCTAGCCCTTCGCCCTGACTGCTGACTTGGACGGTGCCGCCGTGAAGTTCGACGAGTTGACGAACGATCGCCAGCCCCAATCCCAGACCGCCAAACTGTCGAGTCGTCGAAGAATCGGCCTGCTGAAATCGCTCAAACACCTGAGATAAAAAGTCTGGACGAATGCCTTTACCCGTATCAATCACCTGAATCTGAGCCGTACTGTCTACCTGAGTGACCTGAATCTCGACTCGCCCGCTGTTGGGCGTAAACTTGACCGCATTGGTGAGTAGATTCCAAACGACTTGCTGTAAGCGCCCCGCGTCGCCCAATACGCTGAGAGTTGGCTCTAGTTGAGATTTTATGGCGATCGATTTAGCCTCCGCTGCCAACCGTACGGTCTCGATCGCCGCCTCAACCACGCTGGTCAAATTCACAGGTTCAGAAGCCAGGGTCAGCTTGCCGCGCAAAATTCGAGAGACATCAAGTAGATCATCGATAAGCTGCGTTTGAAGTTTGGCATTGCGTTCGATCGTCGCCAAGGCCTGTTGTGTTTTGGCAGCATCACAGGTGCCTGTTTGCAGAATTTTAGCCCAGCCCAAAATCGGATTGAGCGGCGTACGAAGCTCGTGGGACAACACGGCTAAAAATTCGTCTTTGATGCGATTGGTACGAATTAATTCGGCTTCGATTTGTCGGCGTTTGGCTTCGACCTGTTTGCGCTCTGAGATGTCTCGACAGGTAATCACGCCCCCCGTCACTTCTTGACTCTGGTCAACCACCGGAAACCCACTAATACTGATCCAGCGTCCTTCTCTGGTCAGATCAGGACGAACAAAGACCTCGACATCATTGACCGCTTCTCCTCGCATAGCCCGATACAGTGGAAGCTGCTCAGACGGAAAGAAGGTTTGTCGATCAGGCAAATATAGCCCATAGGTGTGTGACCAGTCTTCACAGGGGCGATCGTTAGAGAGCCGACCAAAAATGCGCTCTGCCGCCTGGTTAAATAGCACAAACTCTCCATTGGAATTGGCCAAAATCAAGCCATCTCCGATACTGTCGATGATCACTTGCAGGAGTCTGGTTTGCTCTTGTAGGGCGATTTCGGCGTGCTTACGATCAGTGATGTCAGTGTGGGTTCCGAGCATTCGTAAAGGGCGATCGTCAGCATCCCACGCGACGATTTTACCTAGAGACAAAATCCAGATCCAATCGCCAGACTGTTTGCGTTGCCGAAATTCTACGCGGTATTCGCTGCGATTGCCTGCAATGTAGTCTTCATACACGCGGCTAACTGGTTTCCAATCATCGGGGTGTAATCGATCGCGCCATTTTGCATTCGTTTCTACAAATGTAGCCGGATCGTAGCCAAGCATTTGAGCATATTCGGGAGACACGATCGAGGCTCCGGTTTGTACGTTTAAGTCATACCAGCCCTGGTTTGCAGCCGTTAGCACCAGACGTAATCGTTCTTCGCTCTCGCTCAAAGCCGCCTCAAATTGTTTGCGCTGTGTGGTCTCTTCTACGACGATATTGACACCGACGACTCGACCCGTTGCGTCCCGCAGGGGAAACCAGTTTTCGTTCCAGGTACGCTTAACGCCCGGTTGGGCAGAAGTTTCTCCGTTAATTTCTAGATCGAGCAGCGGTTCTCCCGTTTCAAGGACGTGACGAAGGAGCGGCTCTGCGGCATCAGCTAAATCGGGGACAATCTCTCGAACGCTGCGCCCCAGATGCACCTCTACAGAAAGTCCGTTGATCTGGGCCAGCCTTGAATTGATGCGAACAAAGCGCAAGTCACAATCAAGGACTGCTAACCCGATCGGAGCCGTATTGTAAATCACCTCAATTTCTTCAAACTGTTCATGAAGTTTGGCTTCAGTCTCCTTGCGATCGGTGATGTTGCGAAAGTAAAGATTCAATCCCTCACTGGTAGGATAGGCGTGAATTTCTAGCCACATTTGCAACGGCTCATACAGCACCTCAAACTCAACGGGAAGTCCAGTCGCAACGGCTTGACGATAATTTTGTTCGACGATCGTACCGGGTGACCAGTCCCACATTTCCCAGTGTGTTTTACCGATCATGTCTTGGGGTGACAGATTATTGAGTTTTGCGGTGGTGCGGTTGACGTAGGTGATGCGCCAGTCGTGATCGAGCGCTACAAAACAGTCGGTTGTGCTTTCGAGAATGTCGATCGCGCGTTTTGCGGACTGGTCTAATGCCTGACGAGCCAGATCCGCTTCTTGTCGGGCTGCCCGTTCGCGCTGTAACAGGTCTTCAGCTTGGTGTCGCGCTTTGAGGTTGGTTAATGCCGCAGTTGTAAAGCCAGATAAATTGGTGAGAATGCGCTGATCTTCGAGATCAAAATGGCGATCGGGATCATGGGTGACTAGCCAGATCGTTCCTAATGCCTGCTGGTCTGCAATTAAAGGGATCAACAACGCCTCTGCGATCGGTGAACAGGGTTTCTGGGGATAACAAAAATAGCGTTCGGGATGGGTATATAGCTGTGGCTGTCCGGACTGCACTGTTGTTCCACACGGACTGAGAAAAGGCATGATATCCCCTTCCCATGAGTCCAAACTGCCCGCCACTGTCACCCACCGAAAAACAGATTCCTCACCCAACGTTTCTAACAAACTTATGCCGACGGTATCCGCTTGACAGAGGGGAAGCGCCAGGTGAGTTAGCGTTTTGAGGAGCGATCGGGCATCTCCTGCCAGGGCTTGCGCCAAGGTTTGAAAGGCTCGATTTTCTGCCTCAAAGTTGGCTCGCCTTGAGGAACGCTGCGCCAACAATGGAGTAATGCACACGTCCATCTCAGTCACCGTCGCAGGTGAGTCTAGGGCAATCTCAGGTGAAGGTGAGAGGTCAAAACTCATGGACTTTACCTTGGCACAGTTCCCTTAACACAACTCTTAGTACAACCCTGGATACACTTAATCAATAGAGGACGCAAATTGAATCGGCGATCGCAAATAAGATTTGGCGTTGCTGAATCAGGGGAGGAACTGCCCCAAAGCGGCGGGAAACCCAGGGTTCAAAGTCCCCCAATTTTGGGGGATTTAGGGGGCGAAAAGACTGACACTTCCCACAGATTCATCCCTCCAATCAGCAACGCCTAAGATTTTAGTCAGCTATTAAACGTTAGATAGATTCTCGCACGTCTTTCAAAGACAGACAAAGACAGAACCTCAGCTATCACAATGAAACCGCGAGTCTCTCAGATAGACTACCTGATCTCTTGTGGCTTCCATCGTTATTCCTTTAATCTCCAACTGCTGAAAATATAGCAGGTGCGACCATTTTCTAATATCTGCCGATCGATAGAAGTAGAGCGTCGTCAAAATCAACCGTTCAAACCAGAGTTCTCAACCAAAAGTTTTTAGTCTCCCTGGGCCTCTTCGATCTCTAAAAGGCTGACAATGACACCCGCGATCGGGATTGCCAAAAAGATTCCCAACAGTCCTGATACGCGCGTCCCCATTAGCAACGCAAAAAACACAACGACAGGATTAAGATGAACGGTACTCTGCATCACGCGCGGCGAAACAAAATTATCTTGTAGCTGCTGCAAAACAACACAGATCGCTAATACCTTCAGCGCTGTCAGCCAACCACTCTGCACCAAAATAACCAAACACACCAGACTCACTCCCAAAGTCGCGCCGATACCCGGAATCAAATCAAAAATGCCAATCGTCACCGCCAACAAAAATGGAAACGGAATTTGAAACAATACGAACACTAAAAAAGTTGACAGACTTAACAAAAACGAGATTAATAACTGACCTCGTAGAAATCCTACAAAATTTCTTTGTACTGCGATCGAGACACGGTTGCGATTTTGAGCAGGCACCAGTTTGAGAACCAACCGCCATAGTTTTGCACCATCAATTAGCATAAAAAAGGAAACAACTAAAATAATAATGAAGGTTACATAATTTTGTAAAAGCACGGGCAAAGAACTCACAACCCAATTCAGCCCAAACACAAAAGCATTGCGAATTTGAGCCTCGATCGCATCCAGGTTAAGCGGAATGTTTCGGGCTGCCAGCATCGTTTGCATCTGGTCAAGCGGATTGTTGGCCGTGTTGAGCGTTTGAAGGAGCAGCGTCGCTAATTGTTGAATTTGATTGGTCAGCGTCAGCCCGATCGCAATCACCAGCACAATAATCGTAATCAGGCTAACTGTAATCACCAGTCCCAAGGCAACACTGCGCCCAACAAATCGCTGCAAAAACCGCATCGGATAATTTAACAACAGTGCCAAAATTGCCGAAAACGCAAACACAAAAATCACATACTCAAAATACTGAAGCAGGGCAACAAACGCCCAACCTGCGGCAAAAAACAGCAAGA
This sequence comes from Phormidesmis sp. 146-12, assembly GCF_052939495.1. Lineage (NCBI taxonomy): Bacteria > Bacillati > Cyanobacteriota > Cyanophyceae > Leptolyngbyales > Leptolyngbyaceae > Phormidesmis > Phormidesmis sp. 146-12. The sequence continues at coordinate 26,282 of NZ_JBJPHS010000079.1, forward strand.
AACGCACGATCGCATTCGTACTGATCTGATCCCAAACTGGCTGACGATTGGTAGGTGGTACGTTATCCATGTTTGTTGACGCTCGATTAATTTGCCCGTTTTACCACTAAACCAAAATTCTCCAAATCACCACAAAGAACGAGTTCTCATCAACCTAAACAATTTGCACCAACAAACGTTACAAAAAACTCATGAATATGACTCATCTTGCTAAAGAAACTGTTAGAGTAGCAATCGCCCAAGTCACCAAGTTTTTTTGCGCTTTGTCACGTCTCAATCTCAACCCGCCATTGACTGCAATCGTTTGTCACAAATGATTCGATCGCATCACTTTTCTGCCATTCTGACTGCTGCCGAGACCCTGATGACTCAATCTCCCGCCGAGCTACTTGGTTTGCTGAGAAGTTGTGTACAATCGGCAGGTCTCAACGCAGTCGGAGAGTTAGCTACGCTCTTTGAGCCACAGGGTGTCTCTGTTGTGTTGATTTTAGAAGAGTCTCATGTCGCGCTACATATCTGGACTGAAACTAGCAAAATCGCAGTCGATATTCATGTTTGTGATTACTATCAAGATAATTTTGACAAAGCAAAACGATTAACCGAGCTATTAGCGATTGCGCTCACGGCTAATCACAAAACCGTTCACTGGAGCTATCTACTCGCAACTGGATAAAGCAAACCAAATAAACTAAACCAAAACTCAGCAAAATTGCACCTTACTCAACCCCTTTCTTCTCATGTCTTTAACGCTAACGGCAACAGAACTTAGACAGCTTCGAGCAGGCGATCGCGTGAGATATTACGGAGTTTTATGGCATGTTCGCGATTACAGTACTTACACCGATCCGCAGGGTTATGAGACAGAAGAGTGGTTGCTAAAATCAGAATCTGCGAAAGCCTACTATCTTCTACGTGAGGTCGATCCAGCCAATTTAGAAAAGCCTGTCACCTGGTACATCGCTGAAGCGTTGCGAAATCCCACGATCGTTGAGCCAGGGTCAACCAGAGATTTGTTTCTCACGCTGTCAGAAGATATCCGCTCTAACAAAACGCCCTATCCAGAACTACAAGTTTTTAACCGCGTCTACCAATTTGAGTCGCGCACCGAAGGCACTTACCAATCAGACGACACCCCCACAACGCGCATCACCTGGGATTACTGGGATCAGCCCCACTTGTGGAACCTGGCCTTAGAAGCCTGGAACGACCCCTTGCGGGTAACTCGAAGAGATCGCACCTTGGTCGTCTACTCCACTAAAGAAGTTCACCCCGCTGACTTTAGCAACCTACAACGCGCTTACATCGGCGCTTCCTCCCTTTCAAGCTACAACGACGAGTCAGACACCCTAGAATCCACCAAACCCTTCACCTCCGATGCCCGCACAATTCAAATCATCATTGCCGCCGCGATCGCCCTCATCGGCATCCTCCTAATCTTCGCTGGCATCTAACTCCTAAAACATCCCTCCTCGCGCAGCGGAACGAAGTTCTCCCTCATCCCTCATCCCTCATCCCTCCCAATGCCCTCTCTCTTCGTCGAAACCCATCCCCACGGACTCGCCTTCTACATCAATGGAGATTTGCAGTTTGACACCGCAGACGAAGCAATTTATCACGAATATTTAGTGGTGCCTGCGATCGCTCTCGCCTGTCAGCGCTTCCCCAATCAGCCTTTGAGAATTCTCGTCTGTGGCGGTGGTGATGGATTGGCGGTACGCGATATTTTGCGGTTTTCTCAAGTTAGTGAAGTGGCGATCGTAGACTACGATCCAGACGTAGTGGAGCTAGGAAGAACAACCTTTGCGCCCTACAATTGCGGCAGCTTGATCGACAATCCTAATCGCGCTTTGGGCGAAAATCGGGTGACGGTGCATACTCGTGAGGCGTTTGAATTTGTGGCGGCGCTGCCCGATCGCTGTTACCACGTTGTTATTTGCGATTTCACGTTTCCCACTTCTTCAGAAGCAACTCAGGTCTACAGTTTAGAATGGTTTCAACAGTTGCAGCGCATTCTCTATCGGGGTGGCGTAATGGCAACCAATGGCGTTTCTCCAGAACGAAACACAACGGGTTTTTGGTGCCTTTATCAAACTATATTGGCAGCAAAACTTCAAGCAAAACCAATGCAGATTGAGATTCCCTCCTTCGATCGTCACGACTACGGAACCTGGGGATTTTTTCTAGCATCTGAATCGCCTATTCTCAAGTCAGAACTCGAATCGATTATGCTTCCCCATTCACTAAACGGAATGCAGAATTCCTGGCGATCGGCGTTTCGATTTTCTAACAAAATTGCCCACGATCGCCACTCCGTTAACCTTCATACTTTAGAGCATCCTCAGTTATTCTATTACCTGCTCAATCCATCTAATAGTGATGACTTAGAAGGAGCGATCGACTTCATCGATATTCAAGAAGCTGGATCACATCTGATTAGTACTCAAGATCCCCTTCAATTAGAAGCTCTAGCGCAAATTTGGCTAGATAAATTTCAGCAGGCAGACGTAGCCCAAATTCATCAACTTCTCCCCGTTCAGCACCATTCACATGATTCTAAAATGACCCAGGAATGGTTTGGACATTTGAAGTCACTTTTAGAAGAAATTGATCTCAAACAGCTTGTTGATTGTCTGGTCGATCGCATTCAAGAATTGCCGCCTCACCTCGCAACCGAACTCAAACAACTCAAAGAAAAACTCCGTACTGGTGAACCAATCATCTCTCTTTCTAATCAAGCGAGTGAAGTAATTATTTTGCTTTCTGTCACCTTATTGATGGCGAGTTTAGCGGCTCCCGATGCCGTTTTTGCTAAAGGATCTTCCTATTCAAGTGGCAGCAGTAGCTCAGGTAGTTGTTACGATGCGAATGGTACTTATACCTGTTCTAACGGCAGTTTTCCAATTTTTGGATTTAGCTTTTTACTCATAGGAGGCGCATGGCTTTGGGCTATTTTATCTCAGCAAGAAGAGTAATTTGAGATGCAAATTGAAGCCTCAAATCTCATCATTCGTTGCTTAAGTCGAGAAGATTTTTTAACCTGGAATGCTCTTACACAAACATCATCAGGCTGCTTTATGCAATCTTGTATTTGGGCAGACTTCAAAGAGTTAGAAGGCTACCAAACGTTTCGGTATGGTGTTTTTAATCAAGAGAAACTAGTCGGCGGCTGTCTCTTTTATTATTACCCTCGCCCCCATTCTGCAAACTTATTGATTGCTCCAGGTGCGCCTATTTTGTTACCGGGCTTTGAGTTAGAAGCTATGCCCTTAATATTAGAAAAAGCCGCAGAATTAGCAAAAAAAGTAGGCGCGATCGCTCTCCGAATTGAACCCTTAATCTCAAAAAAACCAAACCATCTAAAAGACTTTGTTCGCGCCCCCGCTGACTGGATGCCTTCAGAAACGCTTCTCATTGATCTACGCCCCACCCTCAAAGAAAGGCTGACCGCAATGAAACCCAAAGGACGCTACAATCTCAAATTAAGCCAGCGTCACCAAGTCGAAACTCAATTCACAACAGATTCTCAGAGCATCCCTATTTTTTACGAAATTTTTTGGGAAACTGCAAAGCGCTGCTTGACTGACAAAACTAGGAAGCCGGAATGCAAGAGAGGACAGTAAATTC
>NZ_JBJPHS010000080.1:0-29363 GCF_052939495.1 Phormidesmis sp. 146-12
CCCCCAAAATTGGGGGGTTGGGGGGCAGAAGTGCCCAATAACGAAGCGAGAAAACGCCATCGAATTCACGTTAAATTTTTGTCCGAAAGTCCCCCACAATTGGCAGCTTGGGGGGCAAAAGCGCTCAACAACGAAGCCAAGGAACTTTATCGAGCTAGTCTCCCCTGAACAGCATTTTCCTGATCGACTATCGATCTTGTAGAAGAATAACCAATCAAAGATAGAGGCTGCCTGAAAATGAAAGCTTTTCGCCTTTTGACCGTCACAGCGCTGTTATTGACCAGCATCGGATTCGTCAATCCTGAAATCAGTGAAGCGCGATCGAGATTTGTCTTTCGGCCACCTCAACGCAAAAATCCCCCTTCAACTGCGGGTGCTGCTAGTCGGAGCGGTTTCTGTCCCGGTCAGCAAGAACCTTTGAGTGTGTTAGCACCTCGCGATCGGATCAACCTGACCAGCCGTGAGCAACTCACTTTAATGGCTTACATTCCAAAAACTTCAGCCCGATCGCTGCGGGTTGTTCTCGATATCTACCCCAGTTCTGGTAATAGCCGCCCCAAAAGATTTTACGAAGCGGTTGTTCCCGTTTCAAAAACCCCTGGCATTGTTCGGTTACCGTTGAGTAGTGCGACAACTCCCAAACTACAACCTGGTCAGCTTTATCGTTGGACAGTGGCGCTGCGATGCAGTGAGCAAGATCGGTCAGATGACACCGTATCCCGTGGATGGGTTGAGTATCTCCCAGTGAATACTACCCTTGCTCAAGCCCTCAAACAAGCCTCTCCAGAGCGTCGATCGTCGCTACTAGCAGAAGCAGGACTCTGGCACGATACCCTTCTCAGCCTGGACGAAGCGCGCAACCCTAACAATGCAGCCTGGAAGAACGACTGGAAATCACTCCTGACAGTAGCAGGGCTAGAATCACTCTCAAACGCCCCCAGGATTGACAAATGATTAGATTTGCAGGAATCTGCATCCCGCCTGCTATGAAACGCTTAAAACAACAACTCTGGCAAGGGCGCGGCGTTCTGATTGCGGCTCTAAGCGTCACAGCGATCGTGCTGTTGGTGCGTCTGAGCGGCAGCTTACAATTTTTAGAATGGGCAATGTTTGATCACTGGGTGCGCTTGCGGCCGTCGGAGGCTCGTGAGACGCGCATTACCCTTGTAGGAGTGACCGAATCCGATGTTCAGCGCTATGGCACTCCGCTCACTGACGAAACGCTTGCCGCAGTCCTCGAAAAGCTCAGACAACATCAACCTGCTGCGATCGGACTCGATTTGTATCGAGATATTCCCGTGGGAAGGGGCTACGATCGCTTAGTTAAAGTGTTTAGATCAACGCCCAATCTAATCGGGGTGCAAAAGGTGGTCAGTAGTGCCGCGAGTGGTTCTGTTGCGCCTGCTCCCGTGTTACAGCAGTTAAACCAAGTTGCGGCGAATGATGTGTTACTAGATGCCGATGGCAAAATTCGACGCGGACTGTTGAGCGTCATGGACGGCGATATAGCAGTGCCCAGTTTTGCAGCCATGCTCTCGACGCTCTATCTAGAAAAGCAAGGCATCTTTCCCGAAGAAGTTGCCGATTCGCAGGTAAAGCTGGGAAAAACGATCGTTGCTCCCTTTCAAGAACACGATGGCGGCTATGTTGGTGCAGAAATCGGTGGCTACCAAATTTTACTTAACTATCGCGGCGGCAGAAATAGCTTTGATCACGTCTCAGTTCAGCAAATTCTCGAAGGAACCGTCGATCCAAACCTTCTCAAAGGGCGCATTCTGATCATCGGTGCAACAGCCGAAAGCTTGAAGGATTCGTTTCTCACCCCTTACCGTGACCCCATGTTGGGAGTTGAGATTCATGCAGCGCTAACGAGTCAGTTGATCAATACTGCGCTGTTCGATCGTCCTCTTATTCAATCTTGGTCAGACATAAATGAGGGCATTTGGATCTTTTCGTGGTCCGTCATTGGGGCATTGCTCGTTTGGCGACGATCGCGACGCTTTGATTCTCTACAACTGTTAGTCAAGTTTTTAGCTGCGACGGTTATCTTAGGTGCGATTAGCTATCTTGTTTTCCTAAAAGGCTGGTGGATTCCGATTGTTCCGGCAGGGTTGTCATTAGCTGGGGCAACGGTCGCCATCACCGCCTTTCAAGCACAATCCTCTTCCCAACTGCGTAAAACCTTTGGGCGCTACTTAACCGATGAAGTCGTCACCCAGCTACTAGAAACGCCAGAAGGCTTGACCTTAAAGGGCGAAAAGCGCAAAGTAACCACGCTAATTTCTGACTTGAGAGGCTTTACCCATCTCTCCGAAAAGCTTGCGCCCGAAGAAGTAGTTCGGATGCTCAATCTCTACCTGAGCGACATGACGCGCGTCATTAAAAGCTATGGGGGCACGATCAATGATTTAACCGGGGATGGAATTGTGGTTCTCTTTGGTGCGCCACTCCAGAAAGTAGATGATGCAGAACGAGCGGTAGCCTGTGCGATCGCAATGCAGCTCGCCATGACATCGGTCAATCAACGCAACCAGGAACTCAACCTACCCGTTCTAGAGATGGGCATCGGACTCAACACCGGAGAGGTCGTCGTCGGTAATATTGGGTCTGAAGATCACACCAAATACACGGCGATCGGAAGTCATGTGAATCTTGCTGCCCGAATTGAATCTTTTACAACGGGTGGACAAGTTTTAATTTCGCCCAATGTTTGGCAAGAAGTTCGGGAAATTGTCACCGTTGAGAGCCAAACCGAAGTTTTGATGAAAGGGATGACAACCCCTACAATGCTTTATGAGATCAGCGCGATCGCGGGTTGCCACACACTAAATCTGCCCAGTAGACCGTTGATCCTCAAGCAGTTGGCAAGCCCGATCGTGGTACGAGGTTTTCTTCTGGATGGCAAACATTTAACAGACCAGCAGGTTTGCGGAGAACTGGTTCGTCTATCTCACAAAGTGGCTCACCTCCAAACAGTTCAAACGCTTTTACCTCTAACTAACTTAAAGCTAAACTTAGCTCTAGCAGATTCTGAAGTTGAAGTTTATGCAAAAGTATTAAATCAAAAGGTTGATCAAGGAACAGGCTACTACATCCAATGGACAACGGTGGCACCGGAGCTGGCGTTATTGTTATAGAGAAAATAGGCTGACGTTGTGTGATCCCTTGCGGTTGAGCTACTGCAAGCTTACAAAATCAACTTTCTAGTATCTTCTGTCGATCGAGATCAGATATGAAATTGAACCATCTTTTTGCTTATCTAATTGGATTCATTGCTCTAGTATTATCCTTTCTTGTTTATATTCAATATATAGACCAGTTAGGTTTTCCTGATGGTTTTATAACTGAACTGCAATACGCACAGAGGCGACTAGCTTATATATTCATTGGAATCAGTATTACTCTAAGTTCGTACTGTACCTATTTGGGCATAACCTCTCGACAAAAAGAAATCAGTAAAAAGCTGTCCGCTGTCACCATTTTGTATTTGATTTCTGTAATTGCTACAGTAATGGTTGACTATTACTACCGCTCACATCTAATTAATAGTACTGGTGGCTAAAGCAATCTCACAGTTCATGAACTAGCCTCACGTTTAGACTGTCCTTCAGGATGCATTCTTGATTATTTTGTTGGTTGATTCGATCGTGGACTGGTTAGAATTTAGCCAAATAAGGACTTGAAAATAAACCTTAACGGCAACTTATTCAAGGTTTAATACGGATTTATTCTGAGATTTGTCAGCTTCGCTAGTATAAAGTAGTGCCTGTTTCGCCTATGTCTAAACGTTTGTTGACAGCCGAAAACCGCTCAGGGCAGGTCTCTCATCTTAGTAGCAGAGGAAATCCTGTGAAACTTTGTCACATCTTGACAACGATCGCCTTGATGTCGCTTACCTTAAATAGCTGCCATTATTTCACCTCAGCAACGGCTGTGCAGTCAGACTCACCCGACGACTCAACTGAAATTGCGGCCGCGCGAAGTCCTACCCCGATCTGGTCAGGCACCTTTGATCAGGCAAACTGGCGGCAGCAGTGGAAAGTGCAAAATCAGGCGAGTTGGGGCTGGCAAAATTTTGAGGTCGTTCCCGATTCGACCCGTCGGTTTTCTAAAGTGCTGCGCGTCTCATATCCCAAGGGATCTGCCAGTCCTGAGTCGGCCCGCAAGGGTGGAAGCGCGATCGGTGGTGGGCAATTTTTAGCGAGTTTGGGCATCAAACCTGCTGACAAACTGCGTCTGAGCTACTTTGTCCGATTCTCCAAAAATTTTGATTTCGTCAAAGGTGGCAAGCTCCCCGGACTTTTTGGCGGTGTAGCTAACAGTGGCGGCAAAACGCCCGACGGGACAGACGGATTTTCGACCCGCTATATGTGGCGACGGGATGGAGCAGGCGAAGTCTATGCCTACCTGCCCACCAGCAAAGAGTACGGAACGTCACTCGGTCGCGGAGCCTGGAACTTTGAACCCGGAGTCTGGTATCGATTAGAGCAGGAAGTAACCCTCAACCGACCCGGTAAAAAAGATGGTCGAGTCCGCGTGTGGATCAATGGCAACCAAGTTTTTGAACAAGCAGGCGTGGTCTTTCGATCGACTTCAACCTTAAAAATCAATGGCTTGTTTTTCTGCACATTTTTTGGGGGAAGTGATAAGTCGTGGGCTACTCCCAAGTCTGTGTATGCTGATTTTGCCAACTTTTCAGTGACAGCAGGTAGCTAGATTTTCCGTAGATTCACACCTTTTCATCCCTGCCATCCTGATGGGGACTTTTTGTATGGAAAAACAGATTAGGACAGTTCAAACGGCAACCACTTGCTGCTAACAAGGCGTGAATTCGTTGAAGTTTTTTCGCTTCGTCGTAAAGCATGTCTGCCCCCACGCCGGGAAACTCTCAAGATTTCTGGATCAAAGTCCCTCACGGGTGGAGAATTTAGGGGGCGTTCCCGAATGGAGAATCGCATTGGAGGATCTGATCGAATTCGCGTTAACAGCGGGTAGAACGTAAGCGTTTGAAGTAAGCTGCGTAGGGCATACTAATGCTCACACTCCAATTTCGCCCTTTACATGGTTTCCAGTGGAGAATTTAGGTTTATAAAATCACTGCTAGCCTTCGCAGGATTAGCTTTAGGGAATGAATCAGCGAATTGAGATAGAATCCATTTCTTCGAGTTACCCATCAGGGGTCGCACAACCTCACGGATCTTTGCCTCAAAGTGAAATTGAAAACATTCTAAATAAGCTTCCATCTGAGGCAAAACAGTGGGCCGAAAGCTTGCCCTGGAATCAACGTCGATATGTCCTTTCGCTGTGTCATTTACTCTGTGCAGCGACTCCTGATACTCAAGCAGAATTTCTAGATGAATATACTGCCAACGGACTGATTGCCAGACTGGTTGAGAATCGAGAGATTCAGCAAAAAGTTAAAGACAATCTCCAAAAGTTTCACATCCAGATAAGATTAACAGAAACAGTCGTTAGAAGCTATATTCGACAGTTTTATATTCACTCAGTGCAGGATGCGCGTCGTAAGCCTGACTTATTTTTAGAATCTGCTTTACGAATTGTCGCCAGCACTGAAGAACGTAACAATATTTTTAACTACATTTTGGGATTTGAACTATTAAAAATGATCTTTAAGATGAGTTGGCTTCAGCATGAGAAACTCTATCGGCTACAAAGAAATCAAGAGGAGTTTCTCACAACTTATATCAAACCAGTTCAACATGCTCATCGCATCAATCAAATCATCATTCCGAAAGACGAAAAGCTGTTTTTTGCTCGTCGAGACTACTTCGTGCAAAAGCCTACAATCTCAGATAGAAAGCTGGTTGAGCTAGCGATCGCTACCTTCACCACCGAAGTCACGACTAGTTTTGGCTTTTCGATTATCCGCCATCCCGGATCACTGGCTTTTAGCTACGAAGAGATTTTTGTGCGTGAACAAGACTTAATTTTTCCAAATTAATCAAAGTTGAAAACGGCATTATCTTCCGCTAATTTCTTTGCCGCCTCCCATCAAATAAAGTAACGCCATTCGCACAGCAACCCCGCTGGTTACCTGTTGTGAAATCAAACTAAACTGCGGATCATCCATCAAATCAGAGCTAATTTCTACTCCCCGATTGACCGGGCCGGGATGCAAAACTTTTACCTGCGATCGACAGTGTTGAAGGCGATCGCGCGTCACGCCAAACTGTTGGTGATATTCTCGCAAACTGGGCAACAAATGGCTGGTCATTCGCTCTTTTTGCAGCCGCAAAGTCATCACAAAATCAGCATCCTGAAGAGCGGGATCAAGTGTCCAATGAATAAAGAGTTTGCGATCTAAAGAATTGTCGGATTCTTCTACGTAATCAGCAAACCATTTGGGCAACAAAGTTGGCGGTGCCGCTAAATGCACTTCAGCCCCACTAGCCGTCAGACTCCAGATATTAGAACGAGCGACGCGAGAATGTAAAATATCACCGACGATCGCGATCTTTTTGCCTTTTAGTAATGACAATCGTGGGTTTTCTGAGTCGAGCAAGGTGCAAATCGTAAACAGATCTAGCAGCGCTTGAGACGGGTGTTCGTGCTGTCCATCCCCGGCATTCAACACGCCCACTTTCACGCCTAGACGATCCATTTCGGCGGCGATCGCTTGCGGCACTCCCGCTTCTTTGTGGCGAATCACCATCATGTCGGTGCCCATCGCCAGATAGGTTTTTGCGGTGTCTAAAATCGTTTCTCCTTTGCTCAGAGAAGACGTGCCGGGGGCGAAATTGAGCGTATCGGCAGAGAGACGTTTGGCGGCGAGTTCAAAACTGCTGCGGGTACGGGTCGAAGATTCAAAAAACAGGTTGGCGACGACTTGACCTTGCAGCGTAGGCACTTTTTTGGTGCGGCGAGACAGCACTTCTCGAAAGCTACTGGCCGTTTGCAGCACGATGTCGTATTCCGCAGGGGAAAAGTCTGCGAGAGAAAGTACATGATGACGAGTCCAAGACATGAAAATTGTGAGGAACGATACAGCAAAAATAAATCACTCAAATATTCATAACGCAAAACGACTGCCTTCCCACCATCCTATGCTCGAATCTTATGAAAGACCGCTAAAAGGAGGTTTAGAAAAAGATTTCTGGCGTTGCTAAGTAAAGGGATGAATTTATGAGGAGTGTCAAGCTTTTCGCCTCTAAGTCTCCCATTCTGAGTGACTTTGAACGATTACCTTTAACCCATTTCAATGAACTTCACACTGTGAGCCAGTACTTCGGTGCAGGGCGATTGAGTGTATGAACGACTAATTTTTAAGCATCCTCTAAGACTTACAATCCGGCAAACCATTCGTAGCCTTGATCTTCCCAATAGCCTTTGCGGGGAAATAGGCTGTTGGTTAGTGTAATGCGCGTCACCCATTTACTTTGTTTGTAGCCGAGTTTGATCGGGGCAGCCAGTCGGAGCGGGGCCCCATAGTCGATCGCCAGTTTCTCCCCATTTTTCTGATACGCCATCAAGGTTTGAGGATGCAGACAGGAGGCTAAATCCCAACTTTCGTAGTAGCGATCGGCTGACTGAAAGTACACATATTTCACGCTTTCTTTGGGCTGTGCCAGGGTGATCAAATCGCGCAAACGCACGCCGCCCCACTGCACGATCGCCGCCCATCCCTCGACGCAGACATGACGAATCACCATCGAAGTCAACGGCAGTTTGTAAATATCATCAAGACTAAGCTGCATGGGTTGATTGACCTCGCCATCGATCGTTAATCGAAAGGTTTTTGGATCAATTTCGGGCGTAAATCCGAAGGTATTAATAATTAGCTTGTTTGGCTCAATTTTGCTAATCGGAAATTCTGGAACGGGCGTTTGCGGCTTGAGTAATAATTCTTCAACTCGTTGGTTAAGAGGTTCAGAAACAATCCCCACAAGGTCAGCCAGCGGACTCAACGCACAGCCACCGAGCAGCAAACCACCACTCGACAAACCCGCAGTTTTTAGAAATTGGCGACGGTTAACTTGCATTTAGTCCTCGATCTTTAATCTGCGCCAAAACATCGATTCAAGTAACGGAGAGCCACCGACTTTGAGGGCGAGCAGGGAATGCACGATCGCAAACACAATCACCGTCGGCACCGTCATAAAATGCACCACGCGCATCGATTGCCAATCGCCAAACATTTCCACAATCCAGGGAAACTGAGCAGGTTTGTACATGCCCATACCGCTGAGAATCGAGAGGAGGAGAATGGGAACGATCGCGGTATAAACCACCCGATGCCAGGCGTATGCTTTGCGTTTGGGATTTTTGCCGATTTGCAGTGCTTTGAGATCGTTGAATCCGACAAAACGATGTTTCCAGCGACGGCTAATCAGAATGTAGAACCCATACCAGAGTAGGTTGAGAGAAAATAGCCACATGCCAAAAAAGTGCCAGTCTCGACCGCCAGCCAGCCAGCCTCCTAGCAAAAAGATCGGCGGAATCTCCAGCCCGGCTCGTCCTCCAAAAACGGGGTTGGCGTTGTAGATTTGCAGTCCGCTGGTCAACATAATCGACAAACTGACCACATTTGCCCAATGAAATACTTTGGCTAGAATCGCTTGTTTGGGCAACAGGGGCGGCTTTGAGCTTTGAGCGGAGTCAGCAGTCATGGTCAAACAATCCGGTATTCTCCCTCACTATTGTCATACAAATTACCAAAAAACGTGAGTGTAGCAGTCTCAGTTTGAGCTATCCGCTAGGAGTTTTTTCAGAAGTTCGATGAAGGTTTTCACTGCGTTGTTTAGTGCTTTTGCCCCAAGCTGCCAATTATGGGGATTTTAAGGCAAGTGTTCTGGCTTAGGATCGTCAATTGAATAAGATCGATGATTGCCTGGTTGCTTCGCCCCCTAAATCCCCCATTCTGGGGGACTTTGAGAAAGCAGACATTCTAGAATTTAAGGCAGTTTCGCGGTTCAAAGTCCGCCAAATTTGGGGGATTTAGGGGGCTGAAGCTGAATTAAACGAAGCGAAACCGCAAGAATTACAGGTTGTTTAATTCACGATCCTTAAGGTTTCGTACTGAGGGATTTAGGAGTCATTTTCGAGTGAATCACTACAGAGAAGCATTTCTCGAATTCACGTTGAGCTAGGTCAAACCAGGCAGGTAAGGCAAATCGGTGGTTCCTACTGGATATCCAAGTTGGGTGAGCAGGGTTGTCAATTGACCGCGATGGTGAGTTTGATGGTTAAAAAAGTGGGTGACTAATAGCCAAGCGGGACGAGTGTAAGAATTAACGGGCTGAGTGACACTAGTGTAGGTAAAAGGCTCGTTGAGCCATGAATCTGAAAGTTGAGCCGCCCAGGTGAGAATCTGGCGATCGCTCCTCTCACGTTCTTGGCGAAGTTCCTCAAAATCAGCGTACAAATCTTGATCGAGTCTGGCGACAAAGGGAGTTTGGGTAAAGCGTCCCAACCAGATGCGATCGCCCACCAAAATATGATTTAGCGTACCGTGAATGGACTTGAAGAATGCACCTAGATCTTCTTTGCGCTTGGCATCGGGAATGTTGGCACAGATTTCATACAGGTTTTGATTCATCCAATGGTTGTAGGCGGCCAGGGTGGTGTAGTAATTGTTCATATTGGCTCACTGCGAACTACCTTTGATCTTCTGCCAAAATGCACCGTTGTCAAGACGATCGCTAATACTAAAAACATTTCGCCAGAAAGCCGTTCAGAAAAGAGAATTGCAGCGGCAAAAATTGTCACAAATGGTTGAAGTAACTGAAGTTGACCAATTTTAGCAATACCGCCCATTTCTAACCCTCTATACCAGGCAAAGAATGCTAGAAACATACTAATGAGACTGACATAAAGAAAGCCAATCCACGCAGATAAGACATTGTGATCGCTGGAAATCGTCACGGTCGAGCAAAAGAGAGGAATCGCGATCGGTAATGAGAAGACCAACGCATAGCAGATCACACGCCAACTGCTGATTTCTTTCGCTAATCTGGCTCCTTCTGCATACCCAAAGGCTGCGCTGATGACTGCGAACAATAAAGCAATATCTGCCTTGTGTAAAACGCCGCCACTGAGGTCAATGGAATAAAGCACGATCGCTGAACTGCCAATCAATCCTGAAATCCAATATCCCAAAGATGGTTTTTCTTTAGCAAGAATGACGGCAAACAAGGCGGTGAATAAAGGAATCAGACCAACGACGATCGCGCCATGAGAAGCCGGAACAGATTCCATTGCATAAGCGCTAAACAATGGGAAGCCAAATACAATTCCCAATGCTACTGTGATCAGTCGTCGAGCTTGTCGAGGCGTTGGTTTTCTGCTTTTGGTGATTACGAGTAGTAATAGACTGAGTATGCCAGGAATAATCGCTCGACCCACACCAACAGCAACGACTCCAAACAAAGGAATAGCCGCTTTTGTCGCAGGTAACGTCAAACCAAATCCACAAACGCCTAAAAGCCCAAACAGGGATGCCTTAAATTCGTCTTTCATTCAAAAATGCTGAATGTGAGCTTTGACGATCGCATCTGACGTAAATTCAATCATTGGATGCAAGTCAAAAATTTTGTCTTAAAGTTCCCCAGAATTGGCAGCTTGGGGAGCAGAAGTCTTGAACAACGCAGCGAAAAAACTTGCTCAAACTGACCTCATTTGAATTCTCCAGCAGCTTCAACTACCAATTGTGATGTTGATCCAGCCAAGCCCGAACTTCTGCTTCAGAGTTAAGGGTGCTAGAGGTTTGATTGGTTGGATTGTAGATTTGATAGTAAGTGTTGCCGCAGCGATCGCGCTTCTCTGTAATTCTCGGTTCTAAACTTGTTGTCATTGCATTCATTAATCCATGAAAAACTTGACGGAAACGCATTGCTGATTCTCCTGTGTTACGATTTCAAACATTCAATTTTTGAGTTACTCTACGATTCATTTTCTCTGATCTTTCTTGAGCAAAACAGAGGCAGTTAAGCTAAATTGTGATGGGTACAGTTCTAGTTGGGACAACTGTAATGGTTGAGATCGCCCCAAACTGTATTGGTTCCCCTCAAAAGAACAGCTATGAAAGTCGAACTAATCGAAAAATCTCAGGACAAAAACCTCTACCAACAAGTCGCCGATCGACTTCGCAAACTGATTCTTGAAGGAACGCTACAACCGGGCGATCGTCTACCTTCTGTTCGCAAACTGCATCAACAACTCTCCGTTAGCATCTCTACAGTTCTCGAAGCTTACCGATTGTTAGAAGACCAGGGATGGATTGGAGTGCGCCCCCAGTCGGGATACTTTGTCAAATTGCGCTTGATCACACCCGCCGAACCCAATCAGTCTGAATTGCCCAAACCCAACTTGCCTGTCGAAGTTTCTCTCGCTTACCGACTCGGCGTGACCAAACTTGACCCTACACAAATCAACTTAGGGGCAGCTGTTCCTAGCGTGGAATTGTTGCCGATCGCCACCCTCAATCGCCTTATGAATCAGGTAATTCGCGCCCATGCCGACGCAGTTCATTCTTATTCGCAACCCAAAGGCTGTGAGAGCCTGCGTCACGAAGTTGCCAGGCGGTTGATGGAGGCTGGGTGTTCGGTTAATCCCGATGCAATGGCGATTACCAATGGGACAGCAGAAGCGGTTTATTTGTCCCTTCGAGCCGTGACTCAGCCAGGGGATGTAGTCGCGATCGAGTCCCCTTGCTATTACGGTCTGCTCGAAGCTCTGGGTGCCCTTCATCTCAAAGCTTTAGAATTACCCACTCATCCCAAAGAAGGCATTTCTCTAGAGCATTTGGCAGCCGCTTTAGAAAAGCGTCAGATTGCGGCCTGTGCTCTGGTGACAAACTTTAGCAATCCTCTGGGAAGTTGTATGAGTGATCTCAAAAAGAAAAAACTGATCACTTTGTTGGATGAATACGATGTGCCGCTGATCGAAGATGATATCTATGGAGATTTGTATTTTGAAGGCACTCGGCCCAAAGCGGTCAAAGCCTTTGATACTCAGGGACGTGTTTTGTATTGCGCCTCTGTTAGCAAAACCCTTTCCCCTGGATTGCGCGTCGGTTGGGTCGTGCCAGGACGCTATCAAATGCAAATCGAACAACTCAAAATGACCATGAATTGGACAACTGCGATCGCCCCCCAACTCACGGTGGCCGCCTTTCTCGCTAGTGGAGGATACGATCGCCATTTGCGTCATCTGCGGCGCGCTTATCAGCAACAAGTCGATCGCATGACTCAAGCAATCTGCGAATATTTTCCACCCGAAACAAAGGTGACGCGCCCCAACGGTGGCTATGTGGTGTGGTTAGAATTGAGCAGTCATTTTGATGCCATGATTCTATATGAACAAGCTCTCGAACAACACATCAGCATTGCTCCCGGTGTCATGTTCTCGCCCTTTGGCAACTATCAAAACTGTCTGCGCCTCAATTGTGGAATTCCCTGGAGTCAGGAAGTCGATCGGGCAATGCAAACCCTGGGAGCGCTGATCAAACAACAGTTGTCCAGATAAAGTTTTTCGCTTGACCTTGAATTGTCCCTACCTGGGCATTCTGAAAATAGGCGAATTTGATGGAAGTGACTCGCTGCGGTTGTTAATTCAGGCAGATCCCTAGATCCCCCACGAGTAGAGGACTTTGAAGCAGAATTCTTCTCTGAAAGTCCCCCAAAATTGGCAGCTTGGGGAGCAGAAGTGCCGAGCAACGCAGCGAAACCCCCTCATCGAATTTACGTTAAAAATCAAGACGATCGCATTCACGATGACCAACCAACCTCAACACGATGATGCCGTCTTGGGCGGGTCTCAAGTTCCGACGGGAGCGCTGATTTTAGGCGGATTTGAGGGACTGAGACGACGCTTAAAAAGTCCGATCGCCACCCACCGATCTGCCGCGCTGATCGAATCTCTTCAGTCTGGAGAGCGAGGATTAAACTTGGTGATTCGGGCGCTTAACGATCGCTCAGAAGAGGTTCGGCAAAGTGCTTATTTGCTGCTCAAAGACCGATCAGAACCAAGAGTTCTCAAAGCAATTCAACAGTATTACGTCAGCTTGAACTATGAATATCTGCGAAGTCTTTTGGCAGCAAAACGGTGGCAAGAAGCCGATCAAGAAACAAAAGTCGCTATGTTCAAAGCCTGCGGATTGCGGTTGACCGATCTCTCCGAGATACCCGCAAGGGGTCGCTTGACTTCAGAACGCATTGCGATCGACTTTCCCTGTCAAGATTTACAGATTCTCGATCAGCTTTGGATGGACTACAGCGGCGATCGGTTTGGCTTTAGTGTGCAGTCTGCTTTTTGGCAAAAAATAGATGCAACCTTTTGGGATAAATCAGAAGTTTGGAGTCGGTTTGGCGATCGAGTCGGCTGGCGGGTCAATCGTTTGATCGATCACCATTGGAAACGCTACGACCAACTGACATTTAACCTGGAAGCACCGAGAGGTCACTTGCCCTACTTAGGCGACGAATTTGGCATTTTTACAATAGAAGCGATCGCAACTCGAATACGTTCTTGCACGCTAGAAAACTAACTAGAATTCAAAATAAAACTGAGTTTTTGAATGGAGAATGATCAACTATAAACGGTTAATTAATCACTCTCCTAACAGCTAAATGTTTACCGCTAATTTAACAACGTTGCAACGGTGCGACTGCGACTGTGACCATTTTGAGCAAAGCGATCGACCAAAAGTTGACGATACACTGCCTCATACCCATCCACCATTTGTACAACATCAAAATGATTGGCAATGTGATCACGACAAGCCTGACGATCGATAGTATGCACCCGATCAAGCGCATCGATACATTCGTCAACGCTGTGACACAAAAATCCTGTCTTACCGTGAACGATGATTTCGGACGTAGATCCTAGCTCCATCGCGATCACAGGCGTTCCGGCGGCCATCGACTCCACCATCACCAAGCCAAACGGTTCTCGCCAGGTAATCGGAAACAGAGTCGCCACCGCATTCCCCATCAGCGTATTTTTTTGAACGTGATTGGCTTCCCCTAAATACTCAATCTGCTTGCCGTCAATGTGGGGTTTGATCAGCTCCTCATAATACTCAACGTCTACGCGATCGACCTTGCCCGCAATCTTTAAATGCCAGCCTGTGCGTTTTGCGATCTCGATCGCCGTGTGAGTTCCCTTTTCTGGTGAAATACGCCCTAAAAAAGCCAGATACGGGTCTTGATCTGGCTGCGAATAGAATTTATGACTATTTGTATTAATACCGTTATAGACCGTCGCGACATAATTTAAGCCTAATCTCGGTTCTCTTTGAGTGTTTGAAATACTGACATAAGGTTGGTTACGAGCATGTTTAAAAAGCTTTTCGTTATCCATTGTAAAAGCCCCGTGGAGGGTATGTACCGTGGGCGTTTTGACGAGAGGCGCACAGGGCAAAGCAGCACAACCGATGTGAGAATGAATGATGTCAAACTCTTGCGATCGCTGATACACCTCGCTCAATTGCAACATTTCATAAATCGCATGTTCTTTGACATTGCCATCTAACCGCAGCGCACGGGGATGAACCGCCTCGATCTCAGCCAAACTGTGAGAATCACCACTGGCAAACAATGTCACCTCATGACCTCGACGCACTAACTCATCCGTGATCAAGCTGACGACTAACTCAGCCCCCCCATAAGCAGGAGGAGGAACACTTTCCCAAAGGGGCGCAATCTGAGCGATTCGCATATACAAGTCTCCAGATTTACAAAAAAAATATTATCTGGTTATGACTTTACAAAACACTTAGAGATTTTTCATCCAACCGTGGGAGGATTACTGAGTGATACTTTTGTCAATGAGTTAGAGAACGCCTAGCGATCGAGCCAAACAATACCCTGGCTAGATGCCAATGTCGCTGCCAACTATACTGAGAGCAATGGAGGTGAGCGAAAACAAACTAACCCCCCTGGAGCATGGGAACGGCACTCCCGATCGTCGATCCTACAAACAATCTCAAATCTAATAATTAGTCGGGTCATTCGATCGCCTCAGCGAGGGTTAGTTCGATGAATTTTTTTGCTGCAATCACATAAACGGTGGCATCAGCGAAGGAAGAAGTGGTGCCCGATTTCGCTTGAGACCGATAGATGTAAGGCAACTCGGTGTCGGTCGGGGTGCCATAGCACGGAATCAGATGCAGGTCGATTGCCAATCACTGCTGAGGGACTTGCGTAGAAATAACCTCCCAATGCCTCTCTAGCTCTTCGACTCGTTGCTCTAACACCTTGATGCGTTGCAGTAATCCTTCCACTAAGGCAATCACCGCATCTTCTCCCTGAGCATACACGGCACAGATTTCTGCTCGACTGATTTCTCGCTTCGGAGGGGTCTCGCTCAATGTCTTTGCCTCTTGCACCTGCCCGCTTCCCAAAAGCGTAGTGCCTCTCTTGCCCGATCCCTCAATTCGTTACTAAGATTTAAGCCTGAGTAGTTACTTTCTGTTCATTGCTCTGGATCTCTGTAATCTTCTGCTGCGACTGATTTACAAGAGATTGGAATTTGTCTGCAAAGCCGACCATGACGATAACCTTGCTGTCTTTTGAGCAAGCCATAACTCAGAAAGGGAGAATCATTGTTCTCACGCTGGGTTATGAGCTAACGTCTTCAAGCTTTGACATCCCAACCTAGAATCCTGAACTGCTGTCTATACCTAGATTTAAGCAGGCCAACGTTCGTGTTCAGCGGCGGCTAACATCCTTCGCATCCCACCCATAACCTCTGTTCCGTCTGCTGCAACACTATTGTTAGACTGCGATCACTATTGCACGATTGGAAACTTACTATGCCTGCTGCATCTCTCTCCAAGACTGCGAAAGCACTTTCCCTGACGACTTTGCAAAAACAAACGTTAACAACAAACCTACGGCTAAATCTGGAAGTACAGAGTGCGTCAGAAAAACTAACCCTGCTGCCACAAGAACGGACGTATTCGCAATGATGTCATTTCGTGAACACAACCACACAGAAGACATATTTAAATTATCCTCTCGGTGTCTAGTCAACAGCAGCAGACAGAATAAATTGGCAAGTAACGCTAAAACTCCAACCGTACTCATGATAGCTGCTTCCGGGATTGTGCCCGCAAATAGTTGATAGCTTGCTCTTGCAAAAACTGCAATTGCAAACAAAAACATGATGATTCCTTTGAGAAATGCTGACCCAGCCTGAGCTTTACTGCCCTTGTTAATGACATATAAACTGCTGGCATAGACCAACGCATCACCCAACATATCGAGTGAATCTCCGGTTAAGGATAGCGAATCTGCTCGAACTCCTGCCCCGAACTCAATGACGAACATTCCCAGATTAATGAACAGCACCGCCCAAAGCACCTTGGCTTGCTGTTTTTTCAGTTTTGATAGCTCACTACTCTTATTTTGGCAACAATTGTCGCTCATAGCCCACTTTTTACTCAAACATTCAAACTAATATTAGAACGTTACTGCAAAAAAGTCTACATTCAAACCAACACTGGAATGTTTCACTCGGCAAGTTGCTTTAAAGCGTGGCAAAGAATCTCAGCTACACGCTGGTCTTTCAAGGAGTAGTAAGCGAGTTTGCCATCGTTTCTGTACTTCAAGATTTTGAGGTCGCGCAGTTTTCGCAGGTGATGAGAGGCAGACGCGATCTTGCCTTCAAGCAGGGAAGCCACATCACAGACACAAAGCTCTTGACCGTCGCTGAGAGCATGGAGAATCTTCAAGCGTGACTTATCTGCCAAAGCACCGAAAAGAACTTGAGCATTTTCCAGAAGATCGTCTTCTGGCAGTGCGTCACTCACCTGAGTAACTAACTCCGCGTTAAAACATCGAACTTGGCAAACGTCGCTTGGCTTGGCTTTAGTCACAAATCTTGACGGGCACGAGTTTTACAACTTAATTCTAGTTAATTACAGTAACTTACGGAGGCGTTCATCATTGTACACCGTCAGCTTTGCTGTGGGGTCTTGAAAGCCGGAATCAGACCCCAAATACTTTCGATAGCCTGGCTTCCTTATTCTCCTTGCACTAACTCAGGGAGAAATTAACATAGCAGTCAGGAATGTTTTTCCTTGGCTCGATCGCGCTCACCGTTGAGTTGCACTTCTCAATGGGCAGACACTATCGAGTCCGGGCGACTTTGGATTTGCAGGAGCGGTTTCTAATGGTGTCGTCTGGCATTCTGCCGGACATTGGCGACAGTATTGACGACTCTGTGCCTAGTTGAGCGCGATCGTCTCCAATCAACTCGCCCTGCTCAAGTGGGATGGCAGCAGTGACTTGATCACCGAGTACCAGGTGATTCGCATCTTGCCCAACTATCATCTTCAGCGACCCCTTGCGGGTAACTTGAAGAGATCGTTCACTCGATTTGACTGGGTGATGGATGACCCTGCTCTGATTCAGGTGAAGGAACTGAACAACAATGTCATTCAACTGTAGGATAGGCGTTGCTGAATCACAGAATGAATTGCCCTCAATCTGGAGGGGAACCAAACGTTCAAAGTCCCCCAATTTTGGGGGATTTAGGGGGCGAAAAGATGGACACTTCTTACAGATTTATCCCTTCAATCAGCAACGCCAGGATACGACGATAGAAAAGATTGAGATCTGGCATCCGTCCCAACCCCCACCCCGCCATTTATGACAGGCTTATTTTGGAAGTTTTTTGAAAGAGGCTACACTCCTGACTCAGTTGGGCTTCTAACCCATTTCAATGGATTTTGCACCGTTAGCCCCGGATTGATTCGAGGGCGGGTTACTCGGAAAGTTGCAAGATTTCAGTTTACAAATACCGCTTTTGCGATCGCAAATACAACTCACCTATTCATCAATACTGCTTTTACGATCGCAGTTTCTAAACGCACAAAGACAAATACTGCTTTTGCGATCGCAAATACAACTTTGATGAAGACAAATACTACTTTTGCAATGACTAATCACTAACCACTCATAACAAAACATGAATTCGATGATCATCCTTCGCTACGGTTGCCCATCCGGGCAGCCCCCTAAATCCCCCACAAGTGAGGGACTTTGAACGAGAAATATTGTCTCAAAGTCCCCAAAATTGGGGGTTGGAGGGCAGAAGTGCTGAACAACGAAACGAGAAAACTCCATCGAATTCACGTTAACAAAATGAGCAATGATTGCAATCCACAGAATTAGCCGCAGAGTTAACCCCACAAAAAACAGCCCTGAAACCAGCTTCACAAGAAACGGTTTGGGGCTGCTTAATTTAGATTTGCAGATTTAGAAACCGAAAGACATTAAATGCTGCTCGTCAAGGTCGTGTGTTCTCCTTTGATCAGTTGTCCATCCACATCCAGATTGACCGGAATCGGTTCGACATTCCAGATTTCTTTGCAGTACTGGCTGATCGTGTTGTCAGACGAAAATTTGCCCATCCGCGCCACATTTAGAATCGATTTGCGAGTCCAACTGGTCTGGTCTTTGTAAGCCTCGCTCACCTGATCCTGACAGTCGAGATAAAACTGGAAGTCTGCCAGCAGCATGTACTCGTCTTTGAACAGCAAGGAATCAACGATCGACTTAAACAAATCTGGCTCCTTGGGCACAAAGAACCCGGACGCAATCTGATCGATCACCTGCTTAAGTTCGGGATTGTCGTGATAGTAGTGCATCGGATTGTAGCCCTGCGACTTCATCACCATCACTTCTTGCGCCGTCAGCCCAAACAAGAAGAAATTCTCTGCGCCCACTTCTTCGCGGATTTCAACGTTGGCTCCGTCAAGGGTACCGATCGTCAGGGCCCCGTTGAGTGAAAATTTCATGTTGCCTGTGCCAGAGGCTTCTTTGCCAGCGGTCGAGATCTGCTCAGATAAGTCAGCCGCAGGATAAGTAATCTGCCCCAGCGAGACGGAGAAATTCGCCAAAAACACGACCTTGATCAAGTCTTGAGCATCTGGATCATGATTCACAACGCTGGCGACTGAATTGATCAATTTGATCACCAACTTCGCCATAAAGTAGCCTGGAGCCGCCTTTCCACCAAAGATGAAGGTGCGAGGCGTAATGTTCAGAGATTTTAGCGTTCCATTCGCAGCGGCACGTTTGATCCGGTTGTACAGCGTGATCACATGCATGATATTGAGCAGTTGACGCTTGTATTCGTGAATCCGTTTCA
The DNA here is from genome assembly GCF_052939495.1 of Phormidesmis sp. 146-12. Taxonomy (NCBI): domain Bacteria; kingdom Bacillati; phylum Cyanobacteriota; class Cyanophyceae; order Leptolyngbyales; family Leptolyngbyaceae; genus Phormidesmis; species Phormidesmis sp. 146-12. Next base: position 19,120 of record NZ_JBJPHS010000080.1, read on the forward strand.
CTTGAATGTCAAACATCGAATCTACATCAATCTCAAGATCATTGTTTGCTTGAATGTAGTCCGCCAGCGTACGCTTGTTGTCTTGCTTGATCTTACGCCATGCCGCTTGGAATTCGGGATCATCTGCAAAGGCTTCTAGCTTTCTTAGATCGTCCAGATTTTTGAGCCACTGATCCCCAATTTTGCTTGTAATTAGTTGCGACAGTACAGGGTTACTCATCAGCACCCACCGCCGCGGCGTTACGCCATTGGTTTTATTCTGGAACTTTTCTGGATACATCTCAAAAAAGTCATGCATCACATCGCGCTTGAGCAATTCGGTATGCAGGGCGGCGACTCCATTGGTCGTGTGACTGCCCACAAAAGCCAAATGCGCCATGCGAATGTGCTTTTCGGGGCCTTCTTGTACCAGTGACATCCGCTCAAGTCTGGCTTTATCATTGGGGAACTTTTGACGAATCTCATCTAAAAAGCGGTAGTTGATTTCGTAAATGATCTCCAAGTGTCGAGGCAGCAACCGCCCAAACAGACCGACCGCCCAGCGTTCCAGCGCTTCAATCAGTAGCGTGTGATTGGTGTAGGCAAAGGTTTTGCGCGTAATCTCCCACGCTTGTTCCCATTCGAGGAAATGCTCATCAATTAGCAAGCGCATCAATTCTGCAACGCCGATCGACGGGTGCGTATCATTTAACTGAATCGCTACTTTGTCGGGGAAGGCATCAAAGTTGTCATACGATCGCAGATACTGGCGAATAATATCCTGCAACGAACAAGACACAAAGAAATACTGCTGTTCTAAGCGGAGTTCTTTACCCTGGGGCGTGTTGTCGTTGGGATACAGAACCTTGGAGATATTTTCAGAATAGGTTTTGTCCGCAACCGCTTGCGTATACTCTCCAGCATCAAACACCTGGAAGTTAAAGTCTTCACTGGACTTAGCACTCCACAGACGCAGCGGATTCACCGTATTGTTCTTAAATCCGGGGATCGGCGTGTCATAGGGCGTTCCATAGACTGTATTGCGAGGCATCCACCGGACTCGATAGTGACCATTCGCATCCGTGTAGGCTTCGGTGTGGCCGCCAAACTTAACTTCTACCATGTAGTCAGGGCGAGCAATCTCCCAAGGATTGCCAAATCTTAGCCAGTTATCGGGGCGTTCGTGCTGCCAGCCGCCTGCGATCATTTGGTCAAAAATGCCATATTCGTAGCGAATCCCGTAGCCCATTGCTGGAATTTGCAGCGTCGCCAACGAGTCCAAAAAGCAAGCGGCGAGTCGTCCAAGACCACCATTGCCCAGACCGGGTTCTTCTTCGCGCTCTAGCAAATCTTCGAGGTTCAGCCCCATCTCTTTGGTGACGGCTTGCATCTGGTCATAGATGCCCAAATTGGTCAGATTATTCATTGAGAGCCGACCAATCAGAAACTCTGCCGAAAGATAGTAAACGGTCTTGGTCTCCTTCTCTGCGTATGCCTTGGCGGTTTTAATCCGCCGATCGATGAGTCGATCGCGCACGGTGTATGCCAATGCCATGTAGTAGTCATACAGAGTGGCGAACCGCTCGTCTTTACCTTGAATGTAGTAAAGGTTATCGGTGAAGGCGCGCTTGATATTTTCCAGCGACATTCCGGTACGATCGTTCTTAACAGACATAGGCTTGTTGCTTGATCTCTTATTGATTGGCTTAGTAAACCCAACTTACGAACCCTACAGCCGTCGATTGTCTGAATTAAGTGCCCGAAAATACAGCAAGGGTAATTTACTAGAAAAATTAAGATTTGCTGGCTCGTAGTGGGTGAGTCGTGATGTGCGTTAGCCTACCACTTTCTGACAAGGTTTATACAGATTAGCGAGTTCGGGTCACTCTCCAGAGTGCGGCGTTTTCATTTTAGAACAAGTTCAAGTGAGGAGTGAGGAGGCAGTAGGTAGATGACAAGTGAAGCAGTAAAAATCTTTAACGCTCAATTCCGAACCGTCCTCATCCCTCATCCCTCATCCCTGCTTGAGAACATTGCTGAGAATCTCGATCAATCGATCGACGTGTGATTTCTCGATAATCAATGGAGGCGACAGGGCTAGAATATCGGCGGTGTTGCGAACGAGTAGTCCTTGCTCAAAACAACTGACCATCGCGTTATAAGCCCGAACTCCAGGTTGGTTAGGAGTGGGTGCAAGTTCGATGCCAGCAATCAGCCCGATATTGCGGATGTCAATTACGTTTGGCAACCCTTTGAGAGAATGCACCGCGTCTTCCCAATAGCTGGCTAAATTTTTGGCGCGATCGAACAGTCCTTCTTCTTCGTAAATATCCAATGTGGCTTGCGCGGCGGCACAGGCGAGCGGATGACCGGAATAGGTGTACCCGTGGAAGAGTTCGATCGCATTCTCTGGCCCATTCATAAAAGCGTCGTAAATGCCATCTCGCGCAAATACTGCTCCCATTGGAACCGTGGCATTTGTAATTCCCTTAGCGACAGTAATTAAGTCAGGAATCACGCCAAAATAGTCGGTCGCAAATCCGGTGCCCAGACGACCAAACCCCGTGATTACTTCGTCAAAAATTAGGAGAATGCCGTACTTATCACAAATGGCTCTGAGCTTCTGCAAATAGCCTTGAGGCGGAATCAGAACGCCCGTTGATCCGGCAACAGGTTCGACAATCACAGCGGCAATATTAGAAGCATCATGCAGGGTGACAATGCGCTCTAACTCGTCGGCAAGATGGGCACCCCACAGCGGCTCACCTCGACTAAAAGCGTTTTGTTCTAAATTGTGCGTATGCGGTAAATGATCGACACCGGGAAGCAGACTGCCAAAAAACTTACGATTGGGCGCAATGCCGCCGACTGAGATGCCGCCAAAGCCAACGCCGTGATATCCCCGTTCTCGACCAATCAAGCGCGTCCGAGTGCCTTCTCCCCGAACTCGATGGTAAGCCAACGCAATTTTGAGGGCCGTATCGACCGCTTCTGATCCAGAGTTTGTAAAAAACACATGATTCAAATCACCGGGCAGCATTTTTGCCAAGCGATCGGCTAACGCAAACGGAGCCGGGTGGCCCATCTGAAAGGTCGGCGCAAAATCCAAAGTAGAGACTTGCTGATGGATCGCTTCGACAATTTTTTCGCGACAGTGCCCTGCATTGACACACCACAGCCCGGCCGTTCCGTCTAACACCTGGCGATCGTCGATCGTCGTGTAGTACATTCCTTTTGCAGCAGCCATTAAGCGAGGCTTGGCTTTAAATTGGCGATTGGCCGTAAAGGGCATCCAGAACGCATCGAGACTGTCAGGAAGGTCGATCGTTGTCATCAGAAAGTTCCTCTATCAACAAACTATTAACAAACTAAGCAGATGGACTAAACGTAGTTTTTTGGCTGTCTTCTGAAGTAAATTTCAACCGCTCATTACAGGGTCATAGGGTCTACATATAACAAAAAACCCTGACGATGGTTGCAGGGTTATCAAATATTGATTTGTGAATCGTTCAGGAAAGCTTGATAGAGGCATGACAATCCACGCCCCTACGGGTAGGAACAGAACTTTAGAAAACGGTCAGCCTCAACGAAAGGTCAACCGCCCTCTGATCAACCTGCTGCTTTTTTGCGGCCTCTGGTCGAAGGCGTTTTAGTCGTCGTCGCTTTGGGAGCCGCTTTTGTTTTGGTGGCAGCGGGCTTTGCTTTGGTGGTCGTTGTCTTGACGGGCGATTTGGTCGCAGCAGCAGCCTTGGTAGAAGCCCCTCTCGTGCGTTTTGCGGGGGCCTCAGCCGGGGCTGGTTCTTTTTCGGGAGCAGATGCGCCGTTTTGTAGATTTAGCGTTTCGGGAGACACACTTAAGTTTTGGCTTTTGCGTCTTCTGCGTGTTTTCGGCTTGGTTCCATCTTTATCTTTGCGGGCAGAAGAAAGATAATACTTTAGCGTTGACGGACTGATTTCGACTCCCTTCTCCGTTAGCATCTTTGAAACTTCTGCGTAGCTATACCCCCGATCGAGTGCTGCCGAGATCTGATCTTTGAGCAAATCGATTGCTTCGCGCAGTGACCAAATTTCTTTCGGCTTTTCCGGCAAGTCTTCTAATATCGAAGCGGCTTGATCGATCGAACCCTTCGAGACTAGCGTTGACGTGGGTGATCTCCTTTTGGTTGTGACCATTGCTCTGTTCCTATTGTTTAAATGACGTTGACTACTTAACTCTGGTATTCCCTGACAACAGGTTTTTTAACCCTAAAACTTGACCTGGGGTATTGGCTGGTTGAGATTATTAGTTTAACTTTTAGTCTCTTGAGCCGTTGATGAACCTATCATCATCATGACCATCGTCGTCAATTATAGAGACATTTTAGAATTTAGAATCAATTCTTAAAAAATTTATTTTCCCGTTGGCCAGATCCATTCCCAAGTTCTCACCTTAGAGGTCTTTCTAGCTTGTCAAATCTGATCGCACAAGGAGACCTAAACGCTACCCAACTGAGTCAGACTTTGTTGACCAACTCGTTTGTGGATGATTAACCCAAGCGTTGAGCGATCGTATAGAACAACGGTGCTAAGACGAGGGCAGGAAGAAATGCAGCAATGCTTAAGGTTGTGACTTCTAGCAGATTTAAACCTAATCCCAAAATCATCAGTCCGCCGACTCCGGAGGTGAGTAAAACCTGGGGTGCATTGACGGGATCGGGCAGCACTTGAGCCAACAATCCGGCAAACAGAGACAGTCCGCCTTGATAAATCAGCAGTGCGATCGCGCTAAACCCCACCCCGATTCCATAGCTGCTGCTGAATGCGATCGACGCTAACCCATCCATTGCCGACTTGATTGATAGGAGCGTGTTGTCTCCTGACAAACCATTTTTGAGGCTGCCCAAAATGGCCAGCGGCCCGATGCAAAATAACAAGCTGGCAGCGACAAATCCTTCTGTAAAACTGCCGCCTCCTTTGAAGAGATCTCTCAGGAGGTTCCCCAGTTTTTGCAGTTGGGCTTCAATCCGTCCCCATTCACCCAAAAGACCGCCTAGTACGATCGCCAACAATCCCAAAATTACTCCGTCAACTCGCTCTACTTGAACTTTGAGCAGGCTGTTGGCCATGGTGATGCCTAGAAACACGGTCAGCAGTCCTAATCCCTGGGTAATGATGCGCTGCATTCGAGTAGGCAAGCTGCCTCTGGCGAAGAGTCCGATCGTCGTTCCCAAAATCACAGTGACGACATTGATCCAGGTGCCGCTCGTTTTATCCCAAAGGGTGAGCGTGAGTAGAGACGATAGAGAGGAGGCTATCAAAATTAGATTCCATTTGCGACAAAGCTTGATTTTAAGGGATGGATGGAGGAAGTCAGTAGGAAACAGGTTGTAACCAAAATTTGTTCAATCCTGAAGGTGTTAGAAGCTGCTTGTTGTGTGAACCAAGTAAATCGAGTTTGATGAAGATTTTTCGCTTCGTTATTGAGCACTTCCGCCTCAAGCTGCCAATTTTGGGGGACTTTAAGAGAAGAGTTCTAGTTCAAGGCTTCTTACAGAGTGGGGAATTTGAGGAATAACTCGAATCGATGCCCAAGGCGAGTTTTTATTGAATTTACGTTTTATTAAACAGCGATCGAGGGGTAAGTCCGGAGCATTTTGAAGGCGATCGAATTTAGGAGCGGTCTATGTCTAAAGAAAATGAATACTCTATCTAACAGCGTATTTTTGCCGGAATTCACGCTACTTATCTTGAAGTATTAGTATTCTATCCAAAGGCAGAAACTGAAGAGCGCGCAAAAAGTTAGCATCAGTCTGAGTCTTTAAGGAAACTACCAATTCAGTATTTATACGAATGTAGTAGTCGTTTTTGGAAAGACAGTAGATGAACTTTAATATGTTTATCTACAGGCAAACCTCTGCTTATTCATTTTGTTCTGCTTGATTTCTAGAACAATTTCTCACTGTCCCATTCAGCATTACGTCATGACAAACGTTAGCAACCTGGCACTGATAGAGGAGTTCTTTTTGTTGATGCAACGCCCCGGTGACGCTGAATCTGAGCCTACTTTGATCACAGCAACGATCGACCTTTCTGAGTTCGATTTTACAGAGGCAGAGTTGCAAAAGCTGAGAAGACTAACCCGCAAGTTGGAGCTGTCGCTTTTGACTGAGTTTTGTAAGTACTTTGAAGCGGCTTCGGTAGTGGTAGAGGTTCGGTCTGATTAGATATATGTCTTATTGACTAAGGTGGACTATCGAATTTGAGTAGGTCGAATAAACTGTCTCTTGAGGACGATAAAGGCGATCGACAATTTCAACTCTTGGCAGAGGAATTAGGGTGCATTTCTCTTTAGATTGAGTCAATCCAAGATTCGGCTTTATCTCAATCGCTACATTGAATGAGGGAAGCTAATCCTTCAATCCAGTTAAGGAGTCGGTTATGAGGTCTTTCAATATGATTGCTTCTCCCAAATTCAACCCCGACCAAGTTGTGCAGTTTGTGGGCGGTGAGGGCAAAGTCAGAAGTCATTATCCAGATTCGGGTAGCTGGTCATATAAGATCGAGATGGAAATGGGGCCAGAACCCGACATGGGCAGAATTGGCTATGAGACGACGATTTTGCTGCTTGAGACGGACTTGCGTCCCGTAGAGTAATGCTTGTAATGCTTATGTTCATCAACCTCTATCAAGCTCCATAAGGTTATTAGTGATCGACCAATTGAATCATTAAACCAGGTTAGCGATCGTTCACCGTTGACTAGGAGATTTCTATTAAATTTAAATATTTTTTAGACCTGAGAGTTTTTGATCCACACGGGCTGAGAAGATTTAGCTCTTTATATTAGAGGGAGTGGATCACGTTGGGCAAACTGACGAGGGCTGCGGAAGCCTCGATCGGCGTTATCCTAAATAAGTTCTTCTACAATGGGTGAGAAGCTTTTCTTTCTGATTACCCCTGGAGTCATGATGACAGACGCAAAGAATGTATTAGGCGGAACTTTGGAGAGTTGTTCGACCGACCCAATGACCGGATTTTTTCGCAACGGTTGCTGTGAGACGGGGCCTCAAGATGTGGGAACTCATGTCGTTTGCGCTCAAGTGACGGATGACTTTCTGAGCTATACAAAATCGCAGGGCAACGATCTCAGCACCCCGATGCCGATGTATGAATTTCCAGGACTCAAGTCGGGCGATCGATGGTGCCTTTGTGTTTCGCGCTGGAAGGAGGCTTTGAATGCTGGGTTTGCTCCTCCGATCGTGCTTTCAGCCACCCACGAAGCTGCTCTCAAAGTTGTTCCTCTCGAAGTGTTGAAAGAACACGCTATCTAGTCAGCACGCTCTAAGTTTCACTTCAACTTAATAGGAACGTGACATGAATTCCAAATTGAAGTATTAAAGTACACAGGGTAGAGAAGCAAATTCATTTAACATAGAGAAAATTGGCGTTAGGTTCAAAGTCCCCCAATTTTAGGGGATTTAGGGGGCGAACAGATTCATCCCTCCAATCAGCAACGCCAGAAAATTTATGTTGGGCTTCTCATATTGCAGTGATTTGACAGGGGAGTGATGATAAAACGAGTTTTCCTTGCGGCAATAATTGTTCTAGGTGCGTCAGCGTTGTTGGGCTTTCCTCGGAGCGTTCACTCTATTCAAAGGTATAGTCAGTATCTACAAAGGCCTGGTCTGATCTCTGAATGCCCCGACTTAGTTACACAGCCAAATGCTATTAATAACGCTAAAACCATTCATCCGACTAAGGTAATGGTAAAACCCTGGCGAGGACGGCATCAGGTTTACGGCATTTTTGTTTTGCCTCCAGGGTACAATGCGACCGAATTTTTTCAGATTTCGCTAAAGGATGCGGGTTCCTATTGTGGTACGGTGTCGGGGCTGGACGACTTTATTATTGATACGGCGATCGCTCCCGATGAGCTACTGGTAGAAGAATGGAAGAACGATCGAGTGGTTGTGGGCCGTCTCAGAACTCGCACTGCTTTGTGGGTCATGTCAAAGGGCAAGCAGGATCTCTTAAACCTGCCTCAAAACTGGTCTTTGCAGCTTGAGAAAGGAATTTGATTTTTAGTTGTCTAATCTCAATGCTCTCAATTAATGGGCATTCATTAACGTGAATTTGATGAAGTTTTTTCGCTACGGTGTTCAGCGCTTCTGCCTCCCAAGCTGCCAATTCTGAAGGGCTTTATTTTTCCTTGTGAAGTTCAGAGTCTAGACCAAATTCTGCAAGGTCTATCATCAGGACTATAGCGCTGCGGTAAGCTGTTGTATAACGTTCGTAGCGATCGACTTATGGCCACTATCAATGACAATTACCTGAAGCTCAAAGCGGGCTACCTGTTTCCAGAGATTGCGCGACGGGTGAATGCGTTTGCAGACTCAAACCCAGATCCCAAAATTATTCGTTTGGGAATTGGAGATGTCACAGAACCGTTACCCGAAGCTTGCCGAACTGCGATGACCCAAGCGATCGAAGATATGAGCGATCGCTCCCTTTTTAAGGGCTATGGGCCTGAACAAGGCTACGCTTGGCTGCGTGAGAAAATTGCAGAACATGACTTTCGACCGCGCGGCTGTGAGATTGACGCTTCTGAGATCTTTATTTCTGATGGCTCAAAGTGCGACTCTGGCAATATTTTGGATATCTTTGGCGATGACAATACGATCGCGGTTACTGATCCAGTTTATCCAGTTTATGTTGATACCAATGTGATGGCGGGTCACACAGGCGATGCCAACGAAAAGGGTGAGTATGATGGGTTTGTCTATTTGCCGATTACCGCAGACAACAACTTTACGGCTCAGATTCCTGCTCAAAAAGTTGATCTGATTTATCTGTGTTTTCCCAACAATCCGACGGGCGCAACGGCGACTAAAGAACATCTGCAAGCGTGGGTTGATTATGCAAAAGCGCATGGATCAATCATCTTTTTTGATGCAGCTTATGAAGCCTTTATTACTGACTCCAGTTTGCCTCACTCGATTTATGAGATTGAAGGGGCGAGAGACTGTGCGATCGAGTTTCGATCGTTCTCCAAAAATGCAGGCTTTACGGGGACTCGCTGCGCTCTGACGGTGGTACCCAAAACCTTGACTGCTAAAGCCAAAGACGGCTCAGATGTAGAACTCTGGAAACTGTGGAATCGTCGTCAATCAACCAAGTTTAACGGCGTGTCTTATATTGTCCAGCGGGGAGCCGAGGCCGTCTACTCAGAGGCAGGAAAAGCGCAAATCCAGGCGCTCGTCAGCTTCTACATGGAAAACGCCAAAATCATTCGCAAACAACTGACGGCAGCAGGCTTAAAGGTTTACGGGGGAACCAATGCGCCCTATGTGTGGGTTCAGACTCCCAACGGGCTGTCAAGCTGGGACTTTTTTGATAAGTTGTTGCACAGCACAAATGTAGTCGGAACGCCTGGATCGGGTTTTGGTGCCGCAGGTGAAGGCTACTTCCGCATTTCAGCCTTTAACAGCCGCGAGAATGTCGAAGAAGCGATGAAGCGGATTTCTGATAAGTTCAAAGTTTAATTGTTCCAGTCGTTTCTAGCGCGATCGAACCGCAGTGAGATCCCTGATTTCTTCAAAGAATTGGGGATCTTTGCTTGTATAAGAAAACATACAAGGTATGACTCATATTTTTTAAGTATTAGTTGAGTGTGAAATATATATTGGACATTCATGATTGAGTTGCGTATCGTAAGAGTTATCAACAGAAAACAATTCTGAGAACGCTAGAGAGAATGACTCGATCGCTCTAAAACAATGCCAAGAAACCAATGGAACGCTAACCTCTATGAAAGCAGACATGCATTCGTCTGGCAATCTGGAGAATCACTGATAGAATTGCTATCGCCCCAACCTGGAGAACGAATTCTAGACCTGGGATGTGGCACCGGACAACTCACACAACAGATCGCAACTCACGCTCAAGTTGTCGGAATTGACCGCTCGCCCACCATGATCGAGACTGCTCAACACAACTACCCTGGCCTCAAATTTTTGGTTGCAGATGCTCAGAATTTTCAAGTCGATCGTCCCTTTGATGCCGTCTTCTCAAACGCTGTCCTACACTGGATTTCTAACCCTGACAGTGTAATTCAAAGTGTCTACTACGCGCTGCGATCGGGCGGCCGATTTGTAGCAGAATTTGGCGGAAAAGGAAACGTACAAGCGATCGTGCGGGCACTTTATCATGCCCTGGAAACGATTCACTCAACGCCGGCGTTGCTGAATCCAAGTATGAATCGGTGGGTAGCGACATTTCTGGAACGCCC